>NZ_JAPWHT010000939.1:0-1031 GCF_027270795.1 Streptomyces sp. ActVer | reverse complement strand
ACGCCTTCGGCGGATACGTGCTCCGCAGACGCGCCCGCCTCGTGGTCGCGCATCGCCGCCAGGGCCCGGCCCGTACGCCCCCGGCGCAGCGCGTGGGCGGCCAGCAACGCGCCCGCGAGGAGGACGAGTTCGAGGGCGTAGTAGGCGCGGTCGCCGTCGAAGCCCGCCGGGCGGCCCAGGGTCAGGCCCGAGGTCGCGTACGGCTGGGCGAAGACGAAGCGGCTGACGCCGACGCCCACCGCGAAGGTGGCCAGGGCGAGGGCCAGGCCGTGGCGGCCGATGGCGGGCCAGCCGGTCAGCAGGCCCAGGGGCGCCACCAGCAGGACGGCGACCGCGAGCGCGGCCAGTTCGGGGAGCTCCGGCAGGCCCGGGAAGCGGCCCGCCGCCAGCAGCGCGGTGAAGAGGGCGCCCAGACCCGCGTACGCCGCCTGGCCCAGTGAGATCTGGCCGCCGCGGCCCGTCACCACGACCAGGGACAGGAGGACGACTCCCAGGGCCGGGACCTGGACGGACGTGTGCAGGTCCGAGCCCGCGAAGCCCAGGGGGAGCAGGAACAGGACCACGGCCACGATCCACGCGCCCGGCGGCGTCGCCACCCGGGCCGTCGCCGTGCGCGGAAGCGCGTCTCGGGTGCCGATGCCCGGCAGGACCAGCGCCGCGATCAGCAGGGCGACGACGAAGAGGTTCGCGCCCACCGCCTGGAGCAGCGGCTCGCGCCAGCCCGTCGGGTGCAGCCGTGTCAGCTGGCTCTGGGCGACCCCGATGCCGAGGGCCACGACCACGGCCACCGGCAGGCTCCGCATCCGGGCGGCCACCGCGACCGCCACCACCTCCATCACCAGAAGCGGCATGCCGTACGGGTCCAGTCGTACGTACGGGGCCAGCAGCACGCCCGTCAGGCCCGCCGTGAAGGAGCCGAAGGCCCAGCCGGCCGCGGCCACCCGGTCCGCGCCGATGCCGCCCAGGACGGCGAGCGACCGGTCGTCGACGACGGCCCGCAGCTCCCGGCCGAAGCGGGTCCAGCGGATCAC
>NZ_JAPWHT010000938.1:0-1033 GCF_027270795.1 Streptomyces sp. ActVer | reverse complement strand
GCCGAGGACATCCATTACGACCTGCTGCCCCGGTACGACAAGGCCCTCGCCCAGGTCCGCGCCAACGCCGCCCGCCTCACGACGCCGCCGGCCGCCGGGCCGGAACACGTGGTGATGACCTGGTCCGGCGACGCCCTCGTCGTCGACAAGCCCGACCGCGACGACATCGTCCAGGCCCTGGCCGACTACGGCTTCGCGCTCGACGCGGAGAACGACGTCTTCGTCCTGTCCGGTGACGACTCCGCGCACCAGGCCGCGTCCGTACGAGCCGCCGGCCACCGCTTGTCCGAGCTGGGCGTCGGCGTCGTCCTACGTAATCCGCCCGCCCGGCCCGCCCTGGGCACCGCCGCGGTAGCGCCTCCGAGCCCGCCGGTCACCTCTCCGCACCGGGGCCGGTGACTCGCGCACACGGGGACGAGCCGACGTTCCTCGTCCTGGATTACGTGACGATCACCCGAGACCCGAAGACCGCGCTGGTCGTTGCCATCGGGGGCGACCAGCGCGCGGCCGGCCTCCTGCAGACCGCCGGCGGTTTCCGTTCCGCCCCAGGCCCACGCGGCGACTACCACCGCCTGCCGCACGCCCTGCCCGTCGAGGAGCAGCGTCAGGGTGCCACCGCCGCAGCCCATGCCCTGCTTCTGGCTGGGTACAGCGTCCATCTCGACCCCACGCTCAACACCCTGGCCACCCAGGGCAGCGACCGGCAAGCCGCCCACCGCCATCTCGAACAGCTCACCTCACTCGGCAGCGATGCCGGCAATGACCGGCAGGTCGCGGCGGTCCTGACCGAGATCGCGGCACCCGACGACGGCCTGCTGCCCCGCCTGACGCAGTCGCTGCTTGCGACCTGGGCATCGTGGGGCCGGCGTCTCAAGGACACCGGCCGTGACCCGCAGGTGGCGATGCAGCTGGGGGCCATCGTCAACAAACTGTCCACCCTCACCTGGCAGATCGAGCAGGTCCGCAACGACGTCGACCGGACCGGCCCCGCACCACAGCCCCACCCCCGCCCAGTGTCCACAGCGCCCTCGCC
>NZ_JAPWHT010000937.1:0-1047 GCF_027270795.1 Streptomyces sp. ActVer | reverse complement strand
GCTCAAGGAGTACTTCGCCTCGCTGCCCAGGGCCCGCTCATTCGGCAACGCCCGCCTGGCCCGCCAGGTCGTCGAGTCGATGGTCACCCGCCAGGCGGGACGGCTCAGTTCGCTCGTCGCGCCCACCCTGGACGACCTGCGCATCCTCCTCCCCGCGGACGTGGCCGCGGCGACGCCGAAGGCGGCTCCCCGATGAAGGCGTCAGCCCGCGGGACCGCCCGCCTGCTGTCCGGCGTCGGCTGCGTCGCCGCCCTGCTGCTGCCCGCCGCCGTCCCGGCCCGGGCTGTACCGCTGTCGCAGGTGCCGACGGCCGACGGCAAGAAGGGCCAGGAACTGCCCGGCATGCCCTCCGCGCTCGACGCGGACGCCGCCTGCACCCCGGCCTCCCGTGAGAAGGCCAAGAAGCAGGACTGGTCGCGCCAGCGCCTCGACCTGGACCGGCTGCACGGGTACAGCGTCGGCGCGGGAGTGACCGTCGCCCTGATCGACACCGGTGTGGAGACCGGCGCCGCCGGACTCGACGGCCGGGTCAGCGCCCAGGGCGCGGCCGGTGACGACTGCGTCGGGCACGGCACCTTCCTCGCCGGACTCATCGCCGGGACCGGCGGAAGCGGCGCACGCCTGACCGGCGCCGCCCCCGGTGCGAAGATCCTGGCCCTACGCGGCACCGACCAGCGCGGACAGGCGAACGCCGACCTGGTCGTTGCGGCACTGCGCGAGGCGACCGAGGCAGGGGCCGAAGTGATCGCGGTCGCGGTCGCCCTGCCGCGCCGCGACGCGGAGCTGACCCGTGCGGTCGCCGAAGCCCGCCGGAAGGGGGCCGTGGTGGTCGCCGCGGCCACCCCTGACCCGCCCCGGACCGGCACCGACGAGATTCCGGCGCGGCTCTACTGGCCGGCCGGTGAACCCGGCGTGCTGTCGGTCGCCGACATGCTTCCCGGCGGGGTCCGCCCGGACGACGCGCTGCGGACCGCCGCCATCGACCTGGTGGCACCCGGCGCCGGGGTGGTCTCCGGCGGGCCGCGCGGCGACGGCCACTACCTCGGG
>NZ_JAPWHT010000936.1:0-1048 GCF_027270795.1 Streptomyces sp. ActVer | reverse complement strand
GCCCGCGCCAGGTCCGCCGGGGTGCGGCCGGCCGCGGTGGCCAGGGACGCGTACAGGGCGCGGGTCGTGGCGGTGAGGCCGGAGCCGGGGCGGGTGGCCGCGAGGCGGACGGCGTCCTGCCAGAGGGTCAGCTCCGCCACGGGGTCACGGCCCGTCGTGAGCAGCGCGTGCGCGCGGGCCGCCGCGTCGGTGGCCAACTGGTCCAGTGCGAACGGGTCCGGGCCGCCCGGCGACGCCGGATAGGCCGGGGGCTGTTCGGGGTACGCGGGCGCCGGCAGCGGGGCCGGGAGCGGCGGCAGCGTGCGGGACGCGAGGGCGTCGGTGGCTCGTACGCCGGGGAGGGCGGGTTCCCGCTCGGCGCGGGCCGAGCGTGCCGCCAGGGTGGCGCTGCGGCGGGACAGCGCGTCCAGCAGTTCGCGTTCGCCCCGGCCGCGCGACAGGAGGAGGACGAAGGGGTCTTCGTCCAGCAGCCTTGCCGTCTGGTAGCAGAGCGCGGCCGCGTGTTTGCAGGGGTGGCCGGAGTCGGGGCAACTGCACTGCGGCACGAGGTCGCCGGGGCCCGGGAGCAGGCCCACTCCGCTGTCGGCGAGCGACTGGGGCAGGTCCTTGTCGAGCAACGCCGCGATGTGCCGAGGCCGTTCGGCCGCGGCATCCAGGAAACGCTCCCAGTCCTCGTCCGAGAGCGTACGCATCCGGATCTGCACGCGGTACGGCCGCGGTCGGCTGCCGTGCACGTACGCGAGTACGAGCCCGGGCGTGACGGTGATGGCGTCCACGTGCCCCGCCCGCGCGTACGCCTTCCCCCGCCCGAGCCGCGCCGCGCCCATCGCCATCTCCTCCAGCGCGGCCACCCTCGCGTTGCCCCACCACGTCTCGGCGAATCCGTCCGTGCCCTGCGGCCGCGCGGGCGGTGCGGGGAGCGCGGGGAAGGTCCGCCGCAGCTCTCCGTCGCGGCCCGGGGCGGCCATGGAGCGCGGGGGCGCTGCGATGGGGAGTTGGGCGGGGGTGGAGTGAGGGGCTGCGGGGTCGGGGGTCGCATCGGAGTGGA
>NZ_JAPWHT010000935.1:0-1060 GCF_027270795.1 Streptomyces sp. ActVer | reverse complement strand
TGGAGGACCCCGGGGACACCGGACCCGACCGGACCGAACTGCCGCCCCCGGAAGGCCGGTTGCCGGGCGACCTCATCGTCCGTACGACACCCGACCACGAACTCCACCACGGCATGCAGGTCCCCCTCCTCGTGGACCTCGCCCATCTGTTCGTCTTCGACCACCAAGGGGTGCGGATCAGCCCGGCCCCGGCGCGCCTGCCCGACCTGGAGGACTGAGGCCCACTAGGCATGCGTTCATGATCATGAACACCGTGCGTACCCGCCTCGCCGTCGCGACGGCCTCCGCCCTCCTCTTCGCCGGGGCCCCGGCCGCGTACGCCACACTCACCGACACCGGGACCCGGCCGGCGGCCGCAAGGACCCCGGCGGCTCTGACGGCACCGGCGGCCAGGGGCGCGGCATACGTCGAGACCCGCCTCTTCTTCGGCACCGAGCGCCCCGACGGAGGCCCGGCCGTCACCGACGGGCAGTTCATGGACTTCGTCGACCGGCAGGTCACCCCCGCCTTCCCGGGCGGGCTCACCGTGCAGGACGGCCGCGGGCAGTGGCGCGACAGGAACGGCGTCATCGAGCGCGAGCGGTCGTACGAGCTGATCCTGCTGTATCCCGTGGGGCGGGCGAAGGCGGCCGACCCCGGGATCGAGCGGATCCGGGACGCGTACGAGAAGGAGTTCGGCCAGGAGGCCGTGGCCCGGCTGGACGAACCGACGCGCGCGGACTTCTGACGTCCGACGGCCCTGTCCCCAGTACTGGCCCTGTGATCCTCGTGGCGGTTCGTGTGTTCCTCCCGGCGGGCCCGGTGCTCGTCCTGGGGCCCCTGGTGTCCAAAAACTAACACCGCTAGTTTGGGATCTCGGACGACGGCTAGGTTGGGCGGCGGAGACGACGCCCCTCCCGGGAGGAACGCATGAAGGCACACGACGGCATGTACATCGACGGTGAGTGGCGCCCGGCCGCCGGGACGGACACGATCGCCGTCGTGAACCCGGCCGACGAGCAGGTCATCGCCCACGTCCCGGCGGGCACCGCCGACGACGTGCACGCCGCCGTACGAGCCG
>NZ_JAPWHT010000934.1:0-1068 GCF_027270795.1 Streptomyces sp. ActVer | reverse complement strand
CGGTGGCGAAGGTGACGGCCTCCCACCTGCCGGCCGCGAGCCGCCGGGCGGGGGCCCTCGGCCAGCCCGGCGGCCCGGAACAGCTGCGCCTGGCGTGGCTGACCGCCCTGGAGGTGCGCGGCATCCGGCCGTTCTTCGACCAGCAGCGCGTCCTCATCGCGTCCACCGGCGCGAAGAAGGGGGCGCCCCAGCTGCGGCGTACGGACAAGAGCGCGGCGGCCCGCAGACGGAGTGTCCTGGAGCAGTCGTTCGGCCAGCTTCCCGAGCCGGTCGGGCCGTTCGCGGGCCGGCGGCAGGAGCTGCTGCGCGTCGCGCAGTGGGTGCACGCGGCCCGGGCGAGCACGGAGACCAGGCCGACGGTGGTCGTGCTGTACGGCGCGCCCGGCTCCGGCCGCAGCACCCTCGCCGTCCGGGCGGCGCACGAACTGAAGGACCAGTTCCGCGGCGCGTGCGTGGTGGACCTGCGCGGCGACAGCCCGGAGGAGTCGCCGCTGACGACCCGCGACGCGCTGCTGCACCTGCTCAACCGGCTCGGCGCGCCCCGCGAGCAGTTGCTGTTCCGTGAGCGTTCCTCGCAGGACCAGCAGGTCAGGCGGCTCGCCGAGCTCTACCACCAGCATCTGACCGGCCTCCCGGTGACGATCATCCTCGACGACGCGAGCGATGTGGAGCAGGTACGCACGCTCGTGCCCGAGCGCTCCGACAGCCTCGTCGTGGTCACCGCCCGCAAACCCCTCGACCTGCCCTCCGATCTCCCCGCCTGGGTGCACCAGTTGGCGGTCGAGCCGCTGACCGCGCCCGGCGCCGAGGAGCTCCTGAAAGCGGCGGCACAGGACAGCTCGGCTCCGTACGACGCCGAATCGACCGACCAGGTACGGGAGCTGTGCGGCGGCCTCCCGCTGGCGCTGCGCATCGCGGGCTCGTCCCTCGGCCCGCGCACACCCAGCCGGCTCGCCACCGACCTGGCGGCGTACGGACCGGTCGAGCCGGTCGAGCGGGTGTTGTGGCTGCGCTACACCGACCAGTCGGACACGGCCCGGCGGCTGCTGCGACGGCTCGCGCTGGCGG
>NZ_JAPWHT010000933.1:0-1072 GCF_027270795.1 Streptomyces sp. ActVer | reverse complement strand
TCTTCAACGTCACCGACTTCGCGCCCGGGGTCCTCTTCACCGCCGCGTTGAACGCGTTGAGCCCGGCCTCGGCGTCCTCCTTCTCCATCTTCAGGAGAGTCTTCTTCTCATCCGGAATGTTCATGATCTCGCCAGCGAGCTGCTTCGCCTCCGCCCGCGACAGACCCATCGCCATCGCCGAGTCCATGAACGCCTTCCGGCCCCGCTCATAGATCCCGTTGACCGACTCCCACGACTCGCCAGACTCCCGCGCGGCCAGCGCCGCATCCTTCGTCTTCGACGCCAGATCACTCAGCGCGGTCGCCGCCGCCTGCGCCTTCGGGGAGTTCACATCGAGCTTCCCGTTGACCATGTCCAGCGAGCCCGCGTTCTCCTTCGCTGCCGCCGCGGCAGCGTCGATGCTCGCCTCAAAGCCGATCATCCCGCCGAGCGCACCGCGGTTCGCGTCGTTGAGCGCCTCGATCGACTGCCGCAACCCGTCCGCCGACTGCTTCTGCGCGGACAGCTTCTCCCCGACCGCCAGAGCCTGATCACCGAACAAGCCCATCGCCTGCGCAGCCAGCTTCTGCTCGAACGCCTGGTCCGCCAGGGCCGCCTTGTAGTCGTCGAGCTTGCTCTTGATGTCCTTCGTCGAGAAGCCCTGCTTCTTCATCTGCGTGGTGATGTTGTCCAGCGCAGCCGCGGCAAGATCGGCCTGCCCGTTCTTCACCAGGTTCGCGAGGCTCTTGTCGAGGGCGTCGATGTTCTCCTTGGCGTCCTTCACTGGCGTGCTGTCGGTGCCGAAGAAGCCAACGATGGACTGCTGGACCTGGTCCAGACCCTTCGGGTCCTTGATCTTCTGAAGGCTGTCCGCGAGCCCCGACAGGTCCTTCCCGAAGACCCGGGCAGCCTCCCCGCCCACCACCCCGCCGGCCGCGAACGAGCGCATCGCCGTCGTCAGCTTGTCGATGTCCGGAGGGGTCTTCTTACCCATGTCCGACAGCTGGGACAGCGCCACCACCAGGATGCCGATCCCGGATCCGATCAGCGCGACCTTCGCGGCCCTCGACAGCGCACCGAACGCCGCCGCCAC
>NZ_JAPWHT010000932.1:0-1080 GCF_027270795.1 Streptomyces sp. ActVer | reverse complement strand
GTGCCCCGCCCGCCCGCTGCCGCTGCCGCCTCCGCCGCGTACACGTTGCGCTCGCGCGCGGCCTGGGGCGCGGACGAGAGCCTGCGCTACGCAGCCGACGGCACGGAGATCTGGCCGCCCGAGTACTACCCGGTCCAGACCCTCACCGTGCACCACACCGACGACGGGAGCACCGATCCTGACCCGGCCGCGGTGGTCCGCGCGATCCACCGCAACGACACCGTCGGCAAGGGCTACGGCGACATCGGCTACAACTTCCTGATCGACAGGAACGGCCTTGTGTACGAAGGGCGTTGGTCCGGCACAGACGGCACGCCCGCGCACGACGCGTCGGGGCGGCTCGTCACCGGCGCGCACGTCCAGGGATACAACAGCGGAAACATCGGGATCGCCCTTCTGGGGACGCTGACCACCACGCCCCCGACCACCGCCGCACGCACCGCGCTCATCCAGCTCCTCGCCGAACTGGCCGAGCGCCATTCGATCGCCCCCCTGGGGAAGGTGTCCTACCTCAATCCGGTGAGCGGAGCCGCCCGCGTCGCGCCTGCCATCGGCGGTCACCAGCACTGGGCTGCCACCGACTGCCCGGGTACGGTCCTCGCAGACATGCCCGCCATACGCACAGAGGTGGCCGCCCTGATCCAGGGCTGACAGTTCGGGCGTACACGGCACTGACCCCGCTGTGTGCGCACGAAGGATGATCCGTTCCAGTCATTGTCTTCACGAGGGCCGGCGCGGCATTGTCTGCCGCACCGGGCAGGAATCACGCATGGGGGGACCGTGCTGCGTATCCACTTCACGTCGGAGGATCTCATCCGGACGCGGCTCGCCTGCCGCCCCGACCCCTTATGGGAGATCGCCGCCAGTCTGCACAGGTTGCAGTCCCAGCTCGGGCGCTGGGCCCACGCCGCCTGGTACCGCGACGCCCGCGCTGCCATCTCCGCACAGCAACTGGGCTCCGTCGTACGCACGTTACTGTTTCCGCTGTTCCCCCGCGCGACGTACTTCCCCGACTTCCTCACCCCGGCCGAGGCGAGTCATGGTCTGAAGAGCGGGCTGGACGCCATCCTCGACACACCG
>NZ_JAPWHT010000931.1:0-1089 GCF_027270795.1 Streptomyces sp. ActVer | reverse complement strand
GCTGCCGCTGCCGCTGCCGCTGCCGCTGCCGCTGCCGGTGTGCTGCTCACGTGCCATGCGTTCCAGTCTGGCAGCCGTGTGACCAGCGGGACAGCCGCGTGGGGGGCCCTGTCACACCCCCTGAAACACGGTTCCCCGTACAGCGCGGTCCACCGGGACGAAGGGGGCGCCTGGCGGCCAGGCTGGTCACCGAGTATCTGCTCGCCGCCCCGCGGTGCCGCCGCCCGGCCGGGGCGCGGTCAGGTCGAGGAGGCACATGGCGTCGTGGTCGGGGGTGCCTGGTTCCGCGGTGTAGACGCCGAGGCGTTGGCCGGGGGTGTCGTCGAGGTGCATGCTCTGGCTGCTGAGGGTGAGGACGCCGACCTGCGGGTGGTGGAAGGTCTTCTGGATCCGCTTGCGCCCGATGACGTCGTACCGCTCCCAGAGCTTGGCGAAGTCCGGGCTCTTGAGCAGGAGTTCGCCCACGAGGTGGGTGAGGTCGGGGGCGTCCGGGGCGGTCCCGGCCAGACCCCGGAGCCGGGCGACGCAGCCGCGGACCAGCTCGTCCCAGCCGTCCCGGAAGAGGGGGCGTGCGGCGGGGTGGAGGAAGAGGTAGCGGGCGAGGTTGCGCTGCCCGGCGGGCCAGTCGTCGAGGCCCGCGTACAGAGCGAGGCCGCCGGGGTTCCAGGCCAGCAGGTCCATGCTGCGGCTGATGACGTACGCGGGGCTCGGCCGCAGCGTCTCCAGCACCAGCTTCAGATGCGGGCGGACCGTCCGGCTGGGCGGCGGCGGGGGCTCGGGAGCGTACCGGGTGGCGCGGGCGGCGAGCTCGCGCAGGTGCTGGTGCTCGGTGTCGTCGAGCCGCAGGGCACGGGCGAGGGCGTCGAGGACGGCCGGGCTGGGGCGGGTCTCCTTGCCGCGCTCCAGACGTACGTAGTAGTCGATGCTGATGCCGGCGAGCGTGGCCAGCTCCTCGCGGCGCAGACCGGGGGTACGGCGCAGGCCGGTGCCGACGGTGAGCCCGACCTGCTCGGGCCGCGTCTGGGTACGGCGAGCACGCAGAAACTGCCCCAGCTCCAGGCCACTGCCTCCGCCACTGCTTCCACCACC
>NZ_JAPWHT010000930.1:0-1093 GCF_027270795.1 Streptomyces sp. ActVer | reverse complement strand
GCACCGGACCGCGCCCCGGCAGGCGCGCCACGCCCGCCGCCACCCCGCCGAGCCCGAGACGGCGACTTCGACTGAGCCTGCGCGGCAACCGGCTCCGGCACAGGAATGACAACAGGAACCCCGGACGGCTCCCGAGCCCCCGTGATCCGTACGAGCTCCTCGTCGCTCGACTTGATCCGAGCCGTCCGCGGACTGATCCCGGCGTCGGCCATCAGCCGGGTCATCTCCCGCTTCTGCTCGGGAAGGACGAGCGTGACGACGCTCCCGGACTCCCCCGCGCGAGCGGTACGCCCGCCCCGGTGGAGATAGTCCTTGTGGTCGACCGGCGGATCGACGTTCACGACGAGATCCAGGTCGTCGACGTGGATTCCGCGGGCCGCGACGTTCGTGGCGACGAGCGCGGTCACCAGCCCGGTCTTGAACTGGTCGAGCGTCCGGTTCCGCTGCGGCTGCGAGCGTCCGCCGTGCAGCGCGGAGGCCTTCACACCGTTGGCGAGCAGCCGCTTGGCGAAGCGGTCGGCCGAGCGCTTGGTGTCGACGAAGAGGATCACGCGCCCGTCGCGCGCGGCGATCCGCATGGCGACGGCCTTCTTGTCGGTCTCGTCGGCGACGTGCAGCACGTGGTGTTCCATCGTCGTCACCGCGCCCGCGGAGGGGTCGACGGAGTGCACGACGGGGTCCGTGAGGAACATCCGTACGAGCTTGTCGATGTTCTTGTCCAGGGTCGCCGAGAACAGCATGCGCTGCCCGTCCGGCTCGACCTGGTTGAGGAGCGCCGTGACCTGGGGCATGAAGCCCATGTCGGCCATCTGGTCGGCCTCGTCGAGGACGGTGATCCCCACCCGTTCGAGGGTGCAGTCACCGCGGTCTATCAGGTCCTTGAGCCGCCCGGGCGTGGCCACGAGCACCTCGGCGCCGCGCCTCAGCAGACCGGACTGCTTACCGATGGAGAGCCCGCCGACGACGGTCGCGAGCCGCAGGTTCACGGCCGTGGCGTACGGCGTGAGCGCGTCGGTGACCTGCTGCGCGAGCTCGCGCGTGGGCACGAGGACGAGCGCGAGCGGCGCCTTGGGCTCGGCGCGCCGGCCGGCCG
>NZ_JAPWHT010000092.1:0-28893 GCF_027270795.1 Streptomyces sp. ActVer | reverse complement strand
CGCGGCCACCCCCGCCGTCGGCTTGTGCTCGCCGGCCAGCTCCCGGTACCGCTCCTCGGCCGCTTCGGCGAGCACGGCGGCCAGCCGGTACACATCGGCGAGGCCGTGGTCATTGAGGCCCGTCGTGTTGAGGAAGGCGCGGACCGCCGTGTACGCGGCGAGCGGACTGAAGCTCGGAGGGCTCTGGGTGCAGGGCCGGTGGGTGCCGTTGTCGAGCTGGTGGAGGGTGCGGCGGAGCACCTCGGTGTTCTTGAGGCGGCGGTGGAGCTTGGCCTCGGTGGGGGTGTAGGCGCGGATGATCTCGGCATTGGGGTTGGTGGGGTCGATGTCCCAGACGCGGTCTGCGATCTGCCGGCGGTAGGCGGTGATTCGGCGGGTGGCGATGGCGCGCATCGTCGGGTAGGCGGCGGCCCACAGGGCGGCGATGTCGGCGGGGATCACGGGGTCTCTCCTCGGCTGAGGTGCTTGCGGGCGCGGGCGATGGCGGCCTGCTCGTGGACTTGGGCTGTGACCCGCGGCGTGAAGATCGGCGAGTCGACGGCCGGCTCGGGCGGTATGGCGCGGCCGGGAACGATCTGCCAGCCGCACGTCCAGGTGTGGCGGCAGTTCGGGCAGCGGTAGCCAGCGATGAGCCCCTCGGCGCCGTCACGGAGTGCGGACTCCGGGAACACGTCGTAGGTGGGGCACTCCTCGCAGGCGTCGGCGTACAGCGGATTCGGGTCGTTCACCAGATGGCTCCTGTCTCGGAGTGGCCTGTGAGTTCGTTCATGTCGATGGGCCGGTAGGAGATCCACGGCCACTTCTCGCCCTGCTTGAGGAATTGCGGCCAGTTCCGTTCGTCGCGCATGCCGCGCCACGGCATGAACCGCCGGCCGCGGGCCCCGTCGCCGTCCTCGGCGGACTTCTCGTCCTCGACGGGGCGCAGGCCGAAGCCGAACTCGGGCCAGCGCATCCACAGCGACGAACCGACGGGGCGCAGGGTGCGGTGCTGGCCGAAGCCGTTGTGGTGCGGGCTGTGGGCCTCCATGAAGACGGCGCAGCCAGCCGTCGCACGGGCTTCGTCGAGGACCACGGAAACCTTGCGGGCGAGCTCTTCGCTGTTGGGGTCGCCCGCGTGGAGCCGGTAGATCGGGCCGATGATCAGCAGGTCGGGCTTGAAGTCCTCGACGCGGCGCATCACCCACGACCGGTCCTGCGGCCGGGTCAGGTCGAGGCCCTCAGGCCGGCAGCGGATGTGGAACTGGCCGCGGCGAAGGGGCTGGCCGAGGCTGTCGGCGGCAGCAAGCAGCGGCCGGAACTTGCGGCGGGAGGCGGCCTCACCGTTCTCGCAGTCGAGGACCAGAACCTTGATCGGGTCGACGGTCTTCCATGTCTCGAACGGGTGGACGCCCGCGGCGAGAGTCACGGCCAGTTGCCGCAGCAGAACCGACTTGCCGCCGCCCTCCCCTGCCGTAAGGATCAGCCGGTCCATGCGCTCCAGCAGGCCGGGCACGATCCAGTCGAAGGTGTCCTCGTGCTGGACGAAGTCGAGGATGTCCTCGGTCGGCATGTCGTCTTCGTCGCCGGTCCGGTCCCGCAGCTCGCGGGCCATCGACACGGCGCGCTCGATGAGTTCGCTGGTCTCGCCGACAGGGCTGTAGCCCATCTGCGTCAGCCGGGTGCCGAGTTCGATCAGCGACCGGCGCAGGCCGCGGTCCTGGACGATGCCGGCGTACCACTCGCCGTTGGACGGCGCCGGCACAGCCCGCGTGAGCTCGATCAGGTAGTCCTGGCCGCCGACCCGGGCGAGTTCACCGCGGTCGGCCAGGTACTTGCCGAGGGTGATCTGGTCGACGGGCTGTTTGGTGGCGGTCAGTTCAGCGATCGCCCGGAAGATCGTCTGGTGGGCGGGCAGGTAGTACGCCTCAACGGCGGAGGCGGCGAGAACCTCGGCGCACGCCTGCTTCGACATGAGGCAGGCGCCGAGGGCAGACCGTTCCGCGTCGACGTCCCGCGGGGGCGTCCGCTCGAACGGATCCTGCTCGAAGCCGTCGGACACTAGAAGATCCCCTTCTCGACGTTGGACTCGTAGCTGGGCTTGGGCTTCACACGGCGGACGATGTCCGCCGGCATGACGTGCTTGGTCGTCTCGCGGTAGTGGGCCCGGAGCGCATCGCGGGCGGCCTCGAAGTCGATGTCGTCGAGGACCATCTGCCAGGCGCGGACGTCGACTTCGCCGAGCGTTCGTTTGTCGACGGCGGCTGCGATGGACAGCAGATCTGCGGTTTCGGCGAGGGTCATGCGGGCTCCTGGCTGGTGTTGGATCCGGCTTCGAGGGCGCGCTGCTCCTCGGCTCGGAATTTGGCGGCGAGGGCCTGGCCCTCCGAGTAGCGGACGGTCGCGGTGGAGGGGCGCATCTGCACGACGTTGTCCGCCTGCTGGCTGCGGATTTCCGAGAAGGCGAACTGGAGGCTGTTGATCGTTACCGGCTTGCTGAGTTCGCCGAGGCGGACCATGGCGGCCCACAGCTCGTCCGGGTCGGTGTCGTTCTCCAGGGCGGCAGTGATGGTCTGGCGCACCAGGTAGCGGCGGTAGGAGTTGCCCTTGCGGAAGCGATCCATGAAGGCGTCGGCCATCCGGTCTGAAATCCCTCTGTCCGCAACCGCCGTGGCGCCTGTGGCTGCAGATTCGACCTCGTGCGCGGGGGGTTTAACCCCTTGCTCCCTTGCTCCCTTGCTCCCTTGCTCAGGGGCGAAATACTCCGGAGCGTTTCGGGAGGAATTCGGGAGAGATTCCAGAGTCTCGGAAGTAGCGTCCTGACCAGGGAGTTCACTCCAGTCGATGGCTTCCTCGGCGTTAGACGACCCTCCCGGAGCGGTCTCGTCCGATTCAGCCCCCAAGTGGGCGCCGGAAGGCTCTCCGGAGGGGCTTCCGGAGGGGCCTGTGGAGGGCTCGGGGATCTTCGCGAATCCCTCGCGAGACTTTCGCGAGCGATTCCGGAGGCGCTGAGGGTTGACCTCGCGCCACTTCTTGAAGTCGTCCGGCTCGTCTTCCGGGCACGGCGGGATCTTTGAGCGGGTGGGGTGCGACGGCTTCTGGTGCTCACGCCAGTTCGGCGCATGCAGGTAGCGACGGCCGTCGACCTCGTACCGACAGAGCGGCCCGGCCTCGGCGATGGTCTCCAGCCAACCGTCAATGACTTCCGGAGTGGCGTCACGGTCCCGGGGAAAGCAGTCAGAGGCGATGAGGAGTTCGTCGTCGACTCCGCGGCCATAGTCGTCGAGGTAGCCCCACAGCAGGATGAAGAAGTAGCGGACCTCCCGCGGCCACAGCGACACCGTGATGGAGGTGCGCAGCTCGGGCTTGATCGACCGGATACGGGCCATCAGTTCTCACCGCCCGCGGTCTCGCGCTCGGGAAGATAGACGGGGAGGTAGAAGTGGCCTCGCCTGCCAGCCGCCTCGGCGGCCTGGATCAACTCGTGCCGATGGTGGCCCGCCCTGATGGCTTCGGTGACTTCCTCGATGAAGAGCGTCGTAGCCCGCCCTGCGGGGCGATCGCCTACGCCCTGCTCCCAGGCGATCTCCCAGGCGTGAACGGCGTCGCACCCCAGGCTGAACTCCTCCGTGTCGGGCCAGATGCCTGCATTGCGGGAGGGGACACCCCATTTGAGTTGAGTCGACTGCCGCGAGCCGGCGATCGCGGCGGCAGCCAGGATGTTTCCGATATAGACGCCGCGGTCCACTAGTTGTTGACGCTGGTCATAGAGCGCCTCCCAGTCCGCAACCGAGGGGCCTTCCGGATCGACTGCACACCAGGCCGTCTGCCATACGTCCTCGACCATGGCCAGCTGGACTTCCAAGAACGACCACGCGGCCGGCATGCCCGTCTCGGGGTCGAGGGCGACATTGCTGAACTGCCACCGCTTCGCGGACGCGGACTCACGGAAGGCTTCCTGATCCACGTCGGCGACGGGCTCCGCGTTCGGCATGCTGCTGGTCTTGCCGGCATTGCAGTCGGCGCACGACGTGACGAGGTTTGTCGGCTTGTCGCTGCCGCCGAGGGACTTCGGGATGACGTGGTCGACGTTGAGCGTCACGTTGGGAGCCGTGGCGCCGCAGTACCGGCAGGCGTGGTTGTCCCGCCGGAGGATCTCGTACCGGAGGCGCTTGGAGACGGCCATCAGGGCTTCTTTCGGTGAGCTTGGACATGCGGAAGCAAGGGCGTCTGGCGGTGCCGGGTCGCACCTGCCACAATACTTTAAAGATTGGTCAGATTGGAAGGATTGGAAATGACTTACACTCTGTTCATGCCTGCCGACCAGCGCATTCAGATCGCAGAGGACGGCGTCGCCGAGGTTCCGATGACCGACGCGCGCGCCGCGTTGACCCGCCTGATCCGCGGAGTCCGCGAGGACGGCCGTCCCGGGGCGTTCACAGAGCGCGGCGAACGCCGGGCCTACGTCGTGACCCCGGCAATGTTCGACCGCGTTCAGGGGGCCAGTGAGAAGGAGCGGGCGTTCAGCGAACTCGTGCACAAGCTCGATGCGCTGTTCCAGGACAAGCAGTTCGCCGAGCGGGTCGCCAAGAAGGACCCCGAACTGCATGAGCTCCTTGAGGCCGGCACCCTGCACCTGCTCCTCTGACCCCATCGCTCCTCCTTCCTGGCCCCGCCGTGCTGGCGGGGCCGTCGTCATGTCCGGGGCTAGGCGGCGGCCTGGAAGCCGGGGATGGTGTGGCGTTCGATGGCTTGGCCGGTGATGGCTTCGACGAGGGGGCAGACGAGGACTTCGGCCATGCCGGGCGGGACGCCGTTGCCGTACTGCTTGACCTGTTCGCGCTTGGAGCCGAGGACGATGTAGTCGTCGGCGAAGGCCATGGCGCGGCCGATCTCGTGGGGTTCGAGCATCCGGAACAGGACGTCGTCGATGTCGACGTGGCCTTCGATGACTGCGAGGCGCGGGTCGGGGGTGACGAGTCCGTGGTGGTTGCCGGATGCGGTGACGGTGGCGAGCGCATCGGAGACGGAGCGGGCCACGGATCCGCCGCCGCGGAGTTCGGCGATGAACGGCAGCCAGGCCAGGCCCGTTTCGTTGCGGGCGGTCTGGGTGCGCAACGGCGCGAGGGCGGTGTTGGCTTCTTTCCCTTCGCGTCCTTCGACGGGGACCATCAGCGGCGGTATCTGCAGGCGGTGGTTGTCGATGGGGTGGGCGAAGCGGGTGATGCCGGCCTGGATGCGGGCGAGGGTTTTGTCGGCGAGGGGCCGGGCGCGGTCGCCGATGCGCTGGCCGGGCAGCGTCCAGTCGATGCAGGCTGCGGCGGGGAGCGCTTCGGGTTCGACGATTGCGTACCGGCAGCTGGTGTTGGGGCACCGGTAGAGGTACTGCTGCCGGTAGCGGCCCATGTCGCGGCCGTGCTTCTTGAACACCTGCATGGCGTTGACGTGCTGCCCACAGCTGTCGCACCAGGCGAGGGGCCGCAGCCACTTGTTCCAGTCGGGGTCGCGGCCGAGGCTTTCGTGCCAGTAGGTGAGGAAGAGCCGGTCGCGGGACTGTGGGGCCTGGTGCACGGTTCGCGGGGTGACGTGCATGGCGTTGAGGGCGACGAGCCGGGTCCGGTAGCCGAGCTTTTTGATCTCGCCTAGCCAGCGGTCCCACTGGTCCCAGGAGCGGACGTCGACGACGTTCTCGACGACACCCGCCTTGACCAGGCCGCCGCGCTCCTGAACACCCCGCAGATAGAGGGGGACCTCTTCCATGAGGGCCCGGGATTCTTCCTCCGCGGTGGGTTGCTCTTCCTCGGCTACGTCTTCGAGGAGGGAGAACAGGTCGTACTGCATGGCCTTGTCGAAGTCGCGCTGCTTGCCCTTGGCGACGGACCAGTTGGTGCATTCCGGGGAGGCCCAGAAGATGTCGGTGACGGGCCAGTCCCAGACGGGCGCTTTGCGGATGTCGCCCTGGTAGTGGTCGGTGTCGGGGAAGTTCGCGGCATGCGATTCGATGGCGCGCAGCCAGTGGTTCGCGGCCCGGGTGACGCGCACACCGGGGACGGCATGGACGCCCTGCGAGCTTCCGCCGGCGCCACAGAACCAGTCCATGACAGTGAGCGCATCGTCGTCGTGTCGGTAGCTCATGCGGCCACCGCCTCGTCCTGCTCGACGGCCGGCTCGGGCTCGGGGTTCCTGAGCAACGCCTGCTGGAGGTGGTTGCGTGTAACCCCGAGCCGTTCGGCGGCGAGCGCTACGTCGAGCCCGGAGACTCGCAGCAGTTCGCGTGCGTCGTGTGCGAGGTCGGCTTCGCGGTGGGAGGCTGCGGCGCGGGCCCGGAAGCGGGCCTGGTTGAGTTCCTGCACGGTGAGGTGGGCTTGCTCGTCGAGCCACGCCTCGTGGGCGGCCTTGCAGCGCTCGCACATGGGCAGGCGTTGGAGGCTGTGCATCCAGTAGCCGCGGTCAGTGCCGCAGTGGCCGGTCCAGTCGGGTACAGCTGCCGGGTCGTCGATGTCGTCCCAGGCGGCGGGCGGCACCCATCCCTGAGCGCGGGCGTGCTTCCGGGTCACGGTGGCGCTGCATCCAGCCGGGGCCGGGGTCCCATGCAGGTCCGCGAACACCGCTTGGATCCGTTCGGCGAGGTGTTGGCGGACGGTGGGCTGGGCGCCGGTGGAGATCAGCTGTAGGCGGGCTTGGGCGCTGCCCGCAGCCTCGGCGATGACCTTGGTGGAGTAGCCGATGGCGCGCAGTGCTTGGATGCGGCGGCGAGTGCCGAGGGCGTCGATGTACTTGCCGCTGGCCGGGGGCTCCGGCGTGACGGCGAGGACTCGGTCCCGGGTGCTGCGGCGAACCTGTGTGCGCCTGCCGTCCGCGACGAGCTTGAGGTTGCGGTATTCGCTGCCTGTCGCGTCGGCGACCTGCTGCCAGGTCATCGTCTGCCTGAGGGTGTTGAGGTGCTCCCTGACGGGGGTGGCGTCGACGAGGCCGGGGCGGCCGAGTTCCCGGTTGACGGTGTACTGCTTGCGTGCGCGCCGGAACGTGACGTAGCAGCGGGCGCACTTGCAGGGCTCCCGGTATCCGGGGCATCCGTTCGCTCGGGCGTAGGTTCCGTGCGGCGGCGGGGACTTAGTGACGGTCACGGCTGGTCGGTCTCCTTCCAGGTCTGGGTGGCGCGCAGGATGGCGTTGCAGGTGTCGAGTGGTTGCCGGTCGTGGCCGGGCCGGGTGGGGATGAGGGGTGCGTCGTCGAGTGCGGCGGAGTGTTCGGCCATCTGCCGCTGCTCGTCGGCGAGTTTCCGGCCGAGTTCGAGCCGGTGGCGGATCTGTTCGACGTACCGGGCGGCCCGGTTGAGCGCCCGCCAGGCGATCGCGAATACGGCGACGAAGACCACGCCCGGGCCGAAGGTGTCGACCTGCTCGACACCCCACAGCCAGGCGTTGACTAGGCCGTTGACCGTCTCGGGGGTGACCTCGCCCATCACGTCCGCCTCCCGGTTTTGCGTGCAGGCCGGGCAATGAGGGCGAAGGTGATGGCGGCGACGCCGACACTTCCGGCGAGAGCGAGGAGGAACAGGGCGGTGTCGTTCACGCGGCGGCCCTCCGTGCGGCTCGTGTGCCGCGCCAGGTGCGGACGCCGCTGCCGTCGCGGGTGGTGGTGAACGAGGCCGGCTCGATGAGCCCTTCGTCGTGAAGTCGGTGCAGCAGCTGTCCCCACATGGCGCGCGGGTTGGGCGGCTCGGGGAGTTTCTCGGCGACTTTGATGTGCCAGGACGCGAACTCCCGCCCGGACTTGGCGGCGGTGACGAACGCGGGGCGGACACGCTCGGCCCAGGTCTCGAAGTCATCCTGCGGCTCGGGGACGCTGCCGTCGAGGGCGGGCTGCACGGACGCGGTCATGAGGTGGCCTCCTCGTTCACCAGGCTGATCAGCACAGCTGCGTGGCAGTGATCGGGCTGGCCCTCGGCGGGGAGCGGGCACCAGCAGGTGAGGTCCCGACCGTGCAGCAGCGCGCGGAACAGACGCCGGGCGTCGGCCTGCTCGGGCTGGTTGATCCAATGCCGGTACAGCTCAGTGGCGTAGCGACGGGCGTCGAGGCCATCGGCGGGCCAGGTTCCGACGACGCCGCCGTCGGTGCCCCACTGGACGAGGAGGCCGTTCCGGTGGTCGCCAGCGGGGATGATGCGGGCGGGGTTGCCGAAGCGGGTTGGGCGGCCGACGTACACCGCGCCTTCGGGCTTGCGCCATCCCTTGGTGCGGCGGCGCTGGATACGGACGGGGCTCATCGGCTGGCCTCCTCGAAGAGGCCGTTGACCATGGCGTTGTGGGCGTCGGCGGCATTGTTGAAGCAGTCGGTGCACAGGAACGTGACGGGCGGCTCGCAGTCCGGCTCGTCCCACGGCTGGGTGGGCGGCTGGAAGCGGAAGAGGCGGCGGGTGTGGTTGCAGTCGGGGCAGGCGCCGTCGTGCGACGTACCGACGATCACGGCCTCTTCCTGGCGCATCAGTTCGGCCTGGTGCTCGTCGTAGGTGATGCCGCAGTCGCACGGGCCGGGCCGGAAGATCGAGCCGTGCGGCGGCTGGCACGGGAAGCCGTGCTTGCAGAGCAACTTCTTCCACCGGGCCTCCGCCGCCAACTGCGTCTCGATGGCGGCCAGGACGTCGGGGTCGGGTGTCCAGAAGCCGAGCGCGCCCTTCGCGGGTACCGGCTCGGGCAGGGCAGTGACGTCGGCGAGCGTCCAGTGGTAGACGTTCTCCTCGCCCCACGGCCCGCAGCAACGGCCGTCCTCCGAGTAGTGGCAGCCGGTGATCGTGGCGACGGCGACGATCGCGCTGTACACGTCGAGGTTGGGGCCGTAGACGACCGCCCACTTGTCGGGCTTCGCGCCGGCGTGGATGAGGATGCGGGCGCCCTCGTGCTTGGCGGGGAGCTTCCAGGTGCGGTTCTCGACGCGCTTCGTCTGGTGGGCGATCGCGCCAGCCCAGGGCTGGCGGATGGTCAGTGCTCGCATGACGTGGTCTCCTGTCGGGGTGGCGACCGGCCGTATTTCGGGTACGGCCGGCCGCCGAACGGGGTGGGCTACTGGGCGGTGTCGGTCTTGTCCCACGGGGTGGGCATCTCGGCGCACCACCGGAGGTGTTCTTCGCGCTGGACGGTGGGCGGCTTCCAAACGCCGCTCGGGTTCTTGCCGTAGTCGGGGGTGATGCGGTCGACGTCCGCGCGGACGTCGAGTCCGGCCTTGCTCAGCTGCTCTGCGAGCTCCAGCCACGGCTCGTGCTGCTCGTCGGTCTCGGCAAACGACAGGTTCCAGGCGACGGCGTGGGAGACGATGTCCCGCCAGACGATGAGGGCGGCTCGGAGGGCGCTCGCGTCCGCCGCCGCGGTCTCGCCCTGGGCGATGAGCGCGTGCCCGATGGCCCGGTTTGTCAGAATCCCGGTGAGAACGGCGGCGTGCTGCTGGTCCGCCATCGGCAGCGAGCCTTCGAGGGCTGCTGCGATAGACGTGTCGGCGGAGGCCAGCAGTCGCTCGGCTTCAGCGCGGTGGTTGATGCTCACGCGGCACCGCCGGGCTGCGCGGCCTCGGGCCAGCCGCCGGCGGGCTCAAGCTCGGCTTCGACCGGGCCTTCGTCCTCGTCCGGGTCGGCGGCCCCCAGGGCTCCCGCCGTCGCGCCGACGAGCGTGGGGGTGTCGGTGCGCTCAACCGTTGCGGTGCGCCTCTCCGCGGAGGTGGGCACCCATTTGCCGAGTCGGCGGGCGGCGGTCTTCAGCCACATCGCTTCTTCGTCGGTGCGCCACGGCGAGTAGTCGCTGTCGACTCCGTCGGACTTGGCCTTGGCCCGGTTGATGTGGGTGCGGCTTAGGACGACGACCTTGGAGGTGGCGCCGCCGGTCATGACGGCGTAGGCGTACACGCCGACGAGGTCGCCGCGGTCGCCGAACCAGTTGGCCTTGTGGACGGGCCGCTCGTGGAGGCCGGGCACGTAGTTGAACTCGTCGCTCTCGCGGACGACTTCGACGACGACCGAGGATGCGGCGCCCGCGTTGTAGATGAGCTCGACGATGCCCTGGTAGCCGACGATGCCCTGGACTTCGGGCTTCCCCTTGCGCCTGATCGGGCGGAGGTAGAACTGTTCGGTGCCGGGCTCCAGGCCGAGGCGGGCCGCGGTCATGAGTGCGCTCATGAGGCTGCCCGGGTTGGCTCGGGCGGCTGCGGCGAGCTTCTCGTCCTGGCGGAGGACGCCGACGGCGAGGCGGGCGAAGGTGTCGACCCTGACGTGGCTGGCTGCGACGAGAGCGAGCTCGGGCTTGTACTGCTCGATGACGGAGGCGGGACCGTTGTCGCGCTTCTCGATGGCGTTGCCGATGGGGCTGTTCATGCGGCTTCCTTCTGCTTGTACGGGTTGAGGGACTTGGTGGTGCCGTCCGCCTTCGGAATGCGGTAGGCGATGCGGCGTTCGTCGCAGACGGCGCGCCGACCGGTGCCGATGTGGTCGAGGACGACGCTCTTCGCGGCGGTGAGTTCAGCCGCCGCCTCCTTGGAGGCGACCTGCGCGTTCTCGTAGCGGGCCGCGTCGACGGCGGGGATCTCGACGTCGATGTCGTCGAACCCGTCGGGCTGAACTCGGATGGTCTGGTAGGTGTCGTCCGCGCTGTCGATGGGCGGGCGCACCCCGTGGCTGACCTCGTCGAGGAACTTCACGGCCGCGTCGCGGAGGATCTTCGCCTCGGCTTCGTCGTAGTCGACGGTGTATTCGCGGTAGTCGTGGCCGGAGATGAGGACGGCGAAGTGGACGCGGCGCAGGCCGAGGACATTCATCTGCCACATCGCCTGGCAGCGGTACCAGACCGGCACCCCGTCCTCTGCGCCGTCCGGCCCCCAGTCATCCCCGAACGGGGACGTCTTGACCTCCAGGAGCGAGTCCGCCTGGTCCGGGATCTCGAACTCGCCTGCGGGCTGTGGGTAGACGAGCCGGTCCGGGGTGGCGCGCTCCCAGTCCCGCTCCCGATGCCGCCACGTGCCGGCCGGTGCAGCGAGGAAACCGGGGTGCTCCTCCTGCCACTTGAGGGCGACCGCATCTTCGAGGCGGGTCCCCCACTCGATCGGCGAGCTCATCTCGAACGGGGCGACAGCAAGGCCGGACTTCTTGTGCCACAGCGTGAAGCGCGACATCCACGGGGACAGGCCGACGACTGCGGCGATCTCAGTGGCGGTGATCGTCAGACCGGCGCGGGCCTCGTCCCAGGCGGCCGTGCCGGGTGTGAGGTGCCCGATCAGGACGCCCTCCGGCACGGTATAGGGGTGATCTGTGGTGCTTTCGGTGCTCATGTGACTCGCTTTCGGGTGTCGTGATGGGCGGGCGACTCGTCCCGACCGGGGGGGTGGTGCGGGACGAGTCGCCCTGAGGCGGCGCGGAGAGGGGGGCTCGCCGCGCCGCCGGTCTGTGAAGGTGTTGGTCAGCGGTGGTTGTGGATGACCAGCCAGGCGGGCGCCGGATGGTCCGTGAACCCGAGACGGACGGCGACGTCGCGCAACGCCTCCTCCCACGCAGCCAGATCGGCGGGCGTCGGGAGCGTGTCGGCGTTGAGGCGAATGACCTCGGTCTCCGCGACCGGGGTGTACCGGGTGACAAGGAGCAGCCGGTCCCAGTCGCCGACGACGATGTGGCCGACGCTGTCCTTGACGAGGTCAGGCCCGTCGCCGATGACCTGGTCGAGCCGGTCGAGGTCGGTGCTGGTGGGGATCTCGAAGCCGTAGGCGATGCCGACGGAGTGGTAGAGGCCCATCAGTTGGCACCCGCCGCTCGGACGATGCGGTCGTGGGCTTCGTTGAAGTCGTTCTGGTCGAGGCCCATCCACGGCACCGTGTGCGACATCGCGACGAGGATGTCCGCGGCGTTGAACTCGTCCGCCTTGGCTTCGCGTGCCGCTTCCTCGATGTCCGCATCCGTGTAGGTGCCGTTGCGGGACACGTCGCCGGGCATGTAGTTGCTGCCGGGCTCGTCGCACCAGGCGTAGCTGAGCTTCGCGTACAGGTCGCGGGCGGTCTTGTCGGTGACCGTCTCTTTGATCGCCTCGGTGTCCTGCGTCCAGTCGATGCCGGACTCGACGAGGATCTGCACGCCCTTGAAAGCGTTCTCCCGGCATATCGACTCGGCGATCGCGAGGCCTTCGTGGTGGCCAATCCGCCAGCGGGCCGGACTGTTCAGGGACTGGTCGTTCGGCATGCGGAAGACGACCAGGCCGGGCGCCGCCTGAACGGCGCCGGGGACGGTGTGCTTCTGCTGGCCGTGGATGATCATCGTGTAGTCGGTGGTCTCACCGATCATCGGGTTCCTCCGTGGGATGCTGGTGTCGGATCCCCGGGTGTCTCTCGCACTCGGGGCTTCTTGCGTTGGTCGCCGGCGGGGCGGGAGCGGATCGCCGCCCGGCCGGCGAGTTCAGGTGGTGGCGGGTTCGTCGCGCACGGCCCACGAGGGCGGCACCCAGCCGGGGTTGGTGGTGGCGAGCGGCGACTCGTGCAGCGGGATCGGCCGGTTGTACTGGGCGCGAAGCTCCGTCACGTCGATCGGTCCGGTGGCCTCGTCCTCGGGGCCGTCGACGCGTCGGAACCCGGGTGGCACCGTGATGCGGTTGGCGTTCGCCTCCGCGGCAAGCTGCGGACCGAACTTCGCGCGCAGACGGAGGGCTTCACCACGCCACTCGTCGCGTTCGGCAATCAGGTCGTCGTTGCTGGCCTGCTGCTGGGCGACGATCTCATCCGTCTCGGCCTGCTTGCGACGCGCTTCGTCGAGGTCTTGCTGCAGGAGGGCGATGTCGTCTCCGGCGGCGTGCAGGTTGGTGAGGATGGCGATCTCGTTTCGGCGGAGCCGCTCTACCTCGTCGACGGCGCGCCGCCGTCCGGGGCCTCTCAGGATGGGAATCCGGTCAGTGATGATCACGACTGGCCTCCTTTCAGGCGGGCGTTGAGGTTCTTGGCGGCGGCGACGTCGGCTTCGAGGAGCCCGATCGCGTCGAGGAGTTCGAGGACTCCTGCAGCGATGACGGGGTCCTGGCCGAGTTGTCGTCCGGCGAGGCGCGGCATCAACTCGTCGAGCGGGTGCGGGTTCTCGGCCCCAACCTGGTCGGCGATGCGGACGGCGGCGGCCCGCTCCCGGCGCTGCTTCACGTCCGGCTTCAGCCGGGGGATGTGCAGCGCTGACCCCGATTCGATCTCCCGGCCGCTCATGACGCCGCCTCCAGAACCTGCCGGTACAGGGCGGCCGGTGTGCGGACGCTGTCCGGGGTGAGCGGCCCGTGGTCGCGGTAGACGACCGACAGCGGCAGCACCACCTCACCGAGGCGGTCGATGCGCTGCATGAGCGGCTCACCGGCGTCGGTGTGCTCGCACGTCCACAGCCAGCGGGAGTCGTCCTCCAGCGCGGTCTGCACCCGGTCCAGGTCGATCTGCGTGCCGTCGAGGACGATGGTCATCACGCCACCTCGGGGAGCCGCTTGACGAGCTGCTGAGTGGCGGTCCACGCGCGAAGCTCGGACACGGCTTCCAGCAGCTGGTCGAGCGTCTCGGCCGGGGAGCTGCTCACCGCGATGGCGATGCTGTTGCTGCCCTGGCCGATGACGAGGCGGGCGGCGGGCTTGCCGTCGAAGTGGCTGCGGCTGTACTCGGTGCGGATCGGGCCGTCATGCAGGTCGACGGTCAATCCGCCGATGATGTGGGCAGTCACGAGGTCTCCTCGACGGTGGTGGTTCGGCGTGCTTGCTTGCGGCGGCTGGGAGCGGAGGATCGGCGGGGCCGGCCGGTCGGGTTCAGTCCCACAGCCGGGTCTGCGGCCCGCTGCTCGTTCTGCCGGGCCACCAGGTCGCGCAGGTCGGCTTGCAGCGTCGACAGCGGCACGTCGGCCCGCTCGATGCGCGGCGGCGGGGACTGGAATGGCTTCAACGGGAAGGTCACGGCGCCGCCCCCCTACTGGCGGCCAGCTCGTCGACGGCGTCCTTGTCCCCGGCGGCGGCGCGCACCTGGAGCGGCAGCTGCGTCCACACTTCGCCGAGCCACTCCTCCGCCCACTCGTCGCCGACACAGCTGGTCATCGACTGGTGCACGGTGTTCAGCGCGTCGATCAGCGGGGATTGCAGGCCCCACAGTTCCTTGATCGTGGCGAGCAGCGCCGGGACTGTTTCGGCGGGCGTCGCATGCCCGAGCCGCTCCGGCGTGCCGCCGACCGGCACGGGCAGCGCGCCCCGTTCGGCGACTGCGGCGGCGGTCCCGGCGGCGCGTGCCGCCTTGAACTCGTCCTCCGACACCACGTCGACGTGGCTGAGGGCGATGCAGGCGCTGTGGCCGTCGACCCAGACGACGTCGGTGTGGCCGCCCAACACCTGCGCCTTGCTGCGGGTGCGGGTGATGAGCCGCCTGTCGCCGGGGTGATCCTCCGGACGGCAGGCCGGGTAGGCGACAACCGGAGTACCGACCGGGTAGCGGGAGTTGAAGGTCTCAGCGTTCACCGGAGCACCGCCTTACGGGCCGGGTCCCAGGTGCAGGACTCGAAGCCCTTCTGCTTTACGTCGCGGCAGATGCCGGGCTGATGCTTGGGTGAGCGGCGGCAGTAGTGGTCCGCATGCTCGGGGCAGCGAGAGCCGCAGATCGAGGCGTCGTACTGGCCGATGCCCCACACGATCGCCCGGCAGGCGAACAGGAACTCCCACGAGAAGTCGTCGAACGACTCCTCCCAGTGGTCCGGGATCCGCAGCCGGAAGTCGCCGTGATCGAACGACCCGACCGCATACTCGGCCGTCCCGCGGTATTCGAGGCTGTGGTCCTCGGAGTCGAGGATCTGTGCGGTGACCGCCTCAACAGCGCCAGGGAAACGGGCCTCGGCGGAGGTGGCCTCCTCGATCACCCAGGCGCGGAACTTCCGCTCCGACCAGTCGGTGACGTCGCCCTTCCCGGCAGTGACCTTCTCCTGCCAGTAGCCCGGGTTGATGTCGGCGTTCCTGGACTCGCGGAACAGGCGGAACAGGTCGACCGTCGGGTGGATGGAGAAGGCGAAGGAGAGTCCGTCGCCGCGCACGATCAGGTTGTTCGGCCACGTCACCAGATCGAAGCGGTAGAAGCTGCCCGCCGGATCCGTGAACGCGAGATGCCGATACATGCCCTGGTCCAGAAGGACCGTCATCTCGTGGCCGCGCGTCTCAGCGGCGAACCGGGCAGCGGAAGAGGCGTAGTCGCTCATGCGGGCTCACCGCCCTCAGGCAGGAGCAGAACCTCGTCCTCGGTGACGTTGCGGATCGTCCGCAAGTCCTCTTCCAGCGTCGACAACTGGATGCGCATCCGGCCGTCCGCGTCGGCCAGGAACACCACACGGCCGTTCGCATACGACACGTCATGCGCCGCGATCCGCTCGACATGACCCGACATCCAGGTCAGCTCGTACAGGGCGGGCTCCAGCGGCTCGTAGTCAGCCGGTCCGGGAGTGATGGATGATGAAGGCACGGTCTGCCTCTTCTCTTCGGAGTGGTGAGGGGTGGATCTCGCGGCCTGTGGCCGCAGTGGCCCCGGCTGCCGGTTGCGACGGCGGTTGGGGCCGCGGGCTAGGCGGCGCGGGTGAGGCGGGGCTCGGGCGGCCGGCTGTCGTGCTCGGCGTCCGGGGTGGGCGCTACGGCCGCCTGGTACTGGGCTTCGAGGTAGGCGTCGAGATCCTCAACGCGGTACGCGATGTACCGGCCGATCGGGAATCCCTTACGCCCCGGCCCCTTGGCCTCGACGCGCCACTTCCGCAGCGTCGCCAGGGTGACCCCGATGTAGGGGGCGGCCTCTTCGATCCAGAGGCATCCTTCGGGCGCCTTCTGCTTGGGTTCCTTCCGGTTGTGCATGGGGTTACTCCTTCGGGGTGGGGGGAGCGCCTGGAGACGCATCGTCCAGTTCTGGAGACGCTTTGGGCGCAAAAAGAACGAGGATGGCTACGCCAAGCGCCTTCACGAGTGCGGTCGCGTCGAGCACGTCCGCGGTCTTCTGCTTGCCGGTAGCCAGCTTCTCGATGAGGCCTCGGCCGCAGCCGCTGGCTTCCGCAAGGCTGTCGTAGCCGTAGGGGATTCCGCGACCTGGGTGTTTCATGATCCATTGGAAGATCTGTGCATCTCTCAGCGTGTAGCGACGGCTCAATGGTTCCCCCGTGGTGCGGAGCGGCCTTGATGTGACGAGTTAAGCATGACAGAGACGAATCGTCTACCAATCTGGACGACCTACCGATGGGTATCGGCAAAGTTTCTGGCTGGATGGCTTTGCTCCGTAGACGGTTCGTCTCCAACCGGGGAAGGTTGTACTAACTGACCTGCTAGTTTTCCGACGCTGCTACTCCCCCATAGAGACAGTCGGTGTTGAAGTGCCACGAGAGGACGACGAGAACATGACGGCTCCGGCCACCGCCCCAGACCCCGGCGCGGCCGAACCATCCCCCGCCGGTGCACTCTCCCAACTCATCCAGGAAGCCCTCGACAAGGGCGACTCCTACCAGCGTCTCGCCGACCGGGCCGCCCGCTCCGACAGCGACGAGACCGTCTCCAAGCCGTACCTGCAGCGGATCGTCAAGAACCCGCCCGCCAATCCACCGACCGCAGGCCAACTCGTCGCGATCGCCTACGCCCTCGGCAAGCCGGACCAGCGCGTGATCGAAGCAGCAGCCCGGCAATGGCTGCGGTACGAGGCCACCGAACTCTCCGGGTACGACGAGGAGGTTCGCATCATTGTCGGCCACCTTGCAGGCAAGTCGAAGGCCGACCTCATGCGTTGGCGCTACATGATCGAGGCGGAGGAGAGGGCGCAGCGCGAGGCCGAAAGCTGACGCGCCGTCATCACTCTGGGCAGGCAATCGACCGCGAATGTCCGTAAGTAGACATTTCTTCAACCGATTGTCGAACACTCCCTGTAGACGTACAGTGCACCAACCGTGCACTTCCGGCCGTTCTGGCTCGCCGTGCACCGTTGCGTGGGGAGGCTCAATGCTGGACGTCGCTTACGAAGCCGTTGAATACCTGCCGCCCGGAAGGCTGGCGAGGATCGACGAGGACCGCGGCCGCATAAGGGTCCGCCTCGACAAGCACCAGCCACTCGCGGATGTCGTGCGGCAGCTGAACATCGAGATCGACGACCTCATGGCGTCGGCCCGCTGGTTCCAGCTCTGGGATGACGAGATCGTCTCCCACAACACCCCTGGCCGGCCGCTGCGAATCGAGTACCTCCTGGAGCGGAAGGAGGAGTACGGCTCCTGCGTCGAGGAGCGCAAAGGGCTGGTCAGTGTCTACATCGATCCGTGTCTGAACACGGCCGCCTTCGCGGCGTCCATGAACCCGGCCACGAAACGACAGCTCAGCGCAGGACGCTGGTTCCAGCTGTACGCCGGGGAGATCATAGACAACAGTCCGGGGCCGATGAGCCAGGTCTGAACGAACGGGGGCGCCCATGCCGGGGTACGTCGAGGACCGCTGGTTCAAGCAGGGGCCGCCCGATCCGGAAGACCCGAAGAAGAAGCCCACCCGTGTACCGACCGACAGGCACGGCCAGGGCAAGCGGTACAAGGTCACCGGCATACCGGGTGTGCGGTCCCGATCCTTCCCTGACGGCAAGTTGGCCGCAGCGAAGAAGTGGCTCTCCGAGGCGCAGACCGACAGCGGGCGCGGCGAGTGGTACGACCCGCGGGACGGATCCATCACCCTTGACGAGTACGTGCGCAAGTACTGGTGGCCGAACACGCGGTACCCGCCCACCACCAAAGCGCCGGTGAAGTCCCGCGTCTTCAACCACATCCTGCCGCACATCGGTTCGCTGTCACTCAACCGGATCGGGTTCGATGAGATCCGGGCCTGGCAGACCCGGGCGGAGCAGGACATCGACGTCGGCACCCTGGTTGTGACGTGGGCGCACTTCTCGTCCATCCTCCAGGCCGCGCACAAGGCCAAGCGCATTCCCGTCAACCCGTTCCGCGACGATGACCTCAAGGCTCCGCGCCTGCCCAAGTCGAAGGCGCTCGCCTGGACGCACGACACCGTCGCCGCCGTCCGGCTGGCGCTGCCAGAGCGGTACCGCATCCTCGTCGACCTGGCCGCCGCCGCCGGCCTGCGACAGGGCGAATCCCTCGGCTTCTCGCCGGACGACGTGGACGGGGACGACATCCATGTCGTCCGGCAGATCGTCAAGGTGAACGGCAAGTTCGGGTTCGGGCCGCCGAAGGGGAACAAGGAACGGGTTGCACCCTGCGCGCCCGAGCTGGCGGAAGCCATCAAGGAGTATGCGAAACGCTTCCCCACGGTGGAGGTGAAGCTCCCATGGGTCGATCCCGACCGGCCCAGCCTCGCGTGGGAGGACCGGCCCAAGCGGGCGGTGCGCCTGCTCGTCACCACCCAGTTCACCAACGGCCTGAACGGCGGGGCGATCAACAAGGACACCTTCAACGACCGGCACTGGAAACCCGCCCTCGCGGAGGCCGGCCTCATCCTGCCGGCCGAAGTGACCTGGGTGGAGCCGAAGCAGGGCAAGAACCCGTGGCGCAAGGAGACATGGGACATGCCGCGCGAGTTCGGCTTCCACGTTCTGCGTCACTCCTTCGCTAGCGTCGTCCTGGCCGCAGGTGAGACGATTACTCAGCTCGCCGCGTGGCTCGGGCATCACGATCCGGCGTTCACGCTGAGGACTTACGTGCACTTCATGCCGAAGTCCGGGAGCCGGGGCCGGGAGGCGATCGGACGGTTCATGTCCGGCCGGCCCGCCGAGGCCGATGAGGCATCCGAGGCGGCCGTTGCAAATGGATCTCCCCAGGCGCTCCCCAGCGAAAGTGGATCAAGGGTTGAGCGGCCACCCGGGGACTCCGGATGACCGCCATTGGATCTCGCTCAACCTACCCGTTTCAGCAGGTCACGGGGTGTAGACCGTCGGCCTGGGGGCCGTAGGCATGCCGTTGCCGATGAAGAAGCTCGGGTGGGGCGGCTGGTTGTAGGCGGTGTTCTGCCAGGCGATGCCCGTGCGGTACATCGTGTCGTGGAGGAGGGTCGTGATCTTTGTGGAGGTCTCGTTCGGGGTGGAGTAGATGCGCAGGGCCGTGTTGTCGCTGGTGGCCCAGACGACCTCCTCGCGCCAGTCGCCGAAGAGGTCGCCGGACAGCGCCGGGGTCGCCTTGGTGCCGTTGTTGGAGTGGACCGAGGCGCCGGTCAGCAGGCGGGTCTCGCCGGATGTGCCGTACTTGTCGATGCGGGTGCCGTCGAGGAGTTCGCGGGTGGTGTCCCCGTCCCACCAGGACAGGAAGTTGACGGAGGACGGCTCGCGGCCCTTGGTGGCGCCGGACTCGTCGCGGATGTTCGTGTCGGAGGCGGACCACATCTCGGCGCCGTCGTTGCCGGCGTAGATGTCCCCCGCCACTCCCCGGCCGTTGTCGCAGCAGGCTGCGAGCTGCCAGCGGATCGCGCCGTTGGCGGGGTTGATGTACAACTCGGCGGGCTGGGAGGTGGATTCGGAGACCTTGAAGTACTCAAGGCCCGACGTCCCCGGGTCCAGGTCGCCCAGGTGCTGGGCGTCGCCGTGGCCGGTCCTCGTGGTCCACAGGCCGTTGCCGTTGTCGTCGACGGCCATCGCCCCGTAGACGATCTCGTCCTTGCCGTCGTTGTCGACGTCCCCGACGGAGAGGCTGTGCGAGCCCTGGCCGTCGAACCCCTTGCCTGTGTTGGTCGAGGAGTTGGTGTCGAAGGTCCAGCGGCGCGTGAACGCCCCGTTGCGCCAGTCCCAGGCCGCGATCACCGAACGCGTGTAGTAGCCGCGGGCCATGATGAGCGAGGGCCGGGCGCCGTCCAGGTAGGCGGTACCGGCGAGGAAGCGGTCCACGCGGTTGCCGTACGAGTCGCCCCACGACGAGACCGTGCCTCGCGCCGGGACGTAGTCGACGCTCTGCATCGCCCTGCCCGTCTGGCCGTTGAACATGGTCAGGTACTCGGGCCCGGCGAGAACGTATCCACTGGAGTTGCGGTGGTCTGCGGAGGAGCTGCCGATGACCGCGCCCGTTCCGTCGACCGTGGCGTCGGCGGTCTTCGCGGCCACCTCGGCCTTGCCGTCGCCGTCGTAGTCGTACACCTGGAACTGCGTGTAGTGCGCGCCCGAGCGGATGTTCCGCCCCAGGTCGATGCGCCACAGCCGGGTGCCGTCGAGCTTTACGCCGTCGATGATCGTGTTGCCGGTGTAGCCGGACTGGGAGTTGTCCTTGGCGTTCGTCGGCTGCCACTTCAGGACGAAGTCGAGCGCGCCGTCGCCGTCGAGGTCGCCGACCGAGGCGTCGTTGGCCTCGTAGGTGTACGCGACGCCGTCCGGGGTGGTGCCGCCGGCGGGCGGGCTGATGGGTACGTCCTTGTATCCGGTACGGAACTGGATCGCGTGGACCGAGTCGCCCTGCTCGACGCCGCCCACGACCGCGCGGACCGTGTAGTCGGCCTGGGCGGGTGCGCCGGAGTGGAAGTAGTTCGTCGAGCCGGTGACCGGGGTCGAGTTGACCTTCGTACCCGCCCGGTAGACGTTGAACGAGACGTCGTTCGGGTCGGTCCCGAGCCAGCGCCAGCTGACAAGGTTGCCGGCGTCGGTGTGGACGCTGACCACACCCCGGTCCAGCTTCTCGACCTGGCGCGCGGTCGCGGCATGCGCCGGAGTCGCAGTGAGCGAGGTGAGCCCTGCGGCGGCGAGGGCCCCGGCGACGACGGTGGTGAGGAGGAGCCTGGTCCTGCTGCTGCGTCTGCGTTGCGGGTGCTGCACGGTGACGTACCTCCCTGGGAGGGGCAGACGGGTTCTGCTACCTCAGTTGCCGCTGGAGGCACGGGAGTTGCCGCGATTCGGCAAGCGCTCTCTATTCGTCGTACGTGGGGGTTGCGTCTTGCGTGCGGGATACGTCGTACGTGCGGGACAGCGCGGCGATCGTCCCGGCGATGCGGTCGCGCAACTCGGCCGGTTCCAGCACCTCGACGTCCGTGCCGAGACGGAGGAACTCGCCGTGTGCGTGGTCGACGGACTCGATGGGGACGGTCGCCAAGGTCCAACCGTCCGCGTCCGTGCGGCCGTTGGCCCGTACGGCGTCTCCCGCCGGTCCGGTGAGACGGGCGCCCGGGGCGAGCCGGACCACCGCCTCGCCCCGGTGCAGCCGGTCGTGGAAGTCCCTCTGGTACGCAGTCCAGTACGCGGCCAGGTCGAAGTCGTGGGGGCGGATGAACTCCTCGTCGGACGCGGCCATTTCGAGGATCTGGTCGACCCGGAACGTACGCGGCCCGGGGCCCGCGACGACGTACCAGCGGCCCGCCTTGAGGACCAGGCCGTACGGTTCGAGGCGGCGTTCCACGTCGGTGGGCTCGCGCCAGCGGCGGTACAGGACGTTCAGGACACGGCTGTTCCAGACCGCGTCGGCCACGGCGGGGAGGTACGTGGCTCCCCCGTTGTCGGTGTCGGCGTACCAGCCGGGCGCGTCGAGGTGGAAGCGGCCACTGATGCGGTCGGCGTGCTCGCGCAGCTCGCGTGGGAGGGCGGCGCGCACCTTGAGCTGGGCGGCGGCGGGGACCGGGCCGAGACCGAGCTCGGCGGCGGGTCCGGGCGCGCCCGCGAGGAACAGGGCCTCCGCCTCGCCCGCGGTGAGGCCGGTCAGCCGGGTGCGGTAGCCGTCGAGGAGGCGGTAGCCACCCGCGTGTCCCGCGTCGCCGTACAGCGGGATGCCGGCCTCGCTCAGCGCCTCGACGTCCCGGTAGACCGTGCGCACCGAGACCTCCAGCTCGTCGGCGAGGTCGGCGGCGGTCATCCGGCCCCGGGTCTGGAGGAGCAGGAGGATCGAGACGAGTCGGGCTGATTTCACCTCTCCAGAATGCCAGGCTTCACTGACAGAAGATGTCAGTGAACACCAAGCGAAGGAAGCCCGCTGAACAGGGCGTTGCCCCCTTCGAAAAGATCATCTGGGGAACGGATGGGAAAAGGCGGCATCCACAACCCCGCCGACGCCACCTGCTTCTCCCACACGCCCTGAAGGTACTTCACGACCTGCTTCTCCATCGACAGCGTCACCTCGCTGTAGACACCCGCCATCCCCGGCATCTCGTGCCCCATACGAGCCTCCTTCGCCACCTCGGCGATGTCGGCCCCCGGCTCGTCCAGCAGAGCCTTGTGCCAGTGCCTCAGGCGGTAGATGTCCTGGCCTGCCATTTCCTCCACCGCTGGCAGCTTCACGCGCGCCACCCGGGCGCCGCCAGGCTCCGGCTCGCACGCATCCTGACCGTCCCGGATCGCATACCAGTAGTTCTTGGTGAAGCCCACGGTGAGCATCGGCTTCCCCGTCTTCGAGACGAACATGAGCGGCTTGTCGTGGGAGGCGAGCAGCGCTTCATGCATGGCATGAAGGAATGGCGGAATCACGAGAGATCGGTAGCTGTCGTACTTCGGCCCGGCCAACGTCGGCTTACCGTCCACGTAGTACATCTGCTGCTGCACCCGCAGCGCATGCATTCCCGCATACCGCCGCTCGGCTTCTCTCCGACGCTCCGGGTTGGGATCGGAGGCCGGCCAGTTCGGGGAGGCGTATCCCCTTTGCAGCCCGTACATTTCACCGGGCGGCCGCATCCCGGTGAAGGCCACGGTCCAGATGTACACCCAGCCCGCGTAGCCCCACACGTGGTACGCATTCACGGCGAGCTGGTGCAGGGCCTCGATCGGCAGCTCCCGCTTGACGCGGCGGGTCTGCTTCTTCTCGTACTTTCCGCGGCGACGCTGATCGATGATCGGCGTCTCCTCGCGGAGCTTGTACTTGAGAACCGCGTCATCCATCAGCATGCGGAACACGCTCACAATGCTCCGCATGTAGCTCTCGGAGTACTTCTTCGTGACGTGCCGTTTGAAAAGATCGTAGTCAACGGGCGTGATCTGCCCGACATTCCACTGACGCCAGTACGGCTTCACCACGGCGTTCAGGATGGACTCGTATTTCTTCTCCGACCTGACCCGCAGGTCGGTCGCGCCGAACCAGATGTCGCAGTACTCCACCATCGACATCTCGGCGGACCGCGGCCGGTACCGGTTGTTGCGGGCGTCCGACTCGCGGTCGAGCCCGAAGGTGTAAGCCTCGACCTCGTCGCGGAATGGCACGCCGGGTTCCGGGCCGGAATCCGACTCGTACTTCTTCCGCTTCGTTGGCCTGCCTTCGGCGTCGAGCTTGTACTCGCCGCCCCACCACTTCACGCGGATGCTGTTGCCTCGCACCTCGACAGAAGGCATACGTCATCCCCCCGGATGATCGTGCTTGGCGGATGCGCCGGCAGGCACCCCTGCCGCCGGCCTCTCCGTGACTGCTCTACTCTGCCTGCCCGATCGGGCAACTGCGGCAGATTCTGCAGTCGATCCCCTGACTCTTCATGACCTGCCTGACGCGCGCCTGGATACGCGCGTCGGTGGCGGCCTGTGGGGTCAGGATGCACACCCTCTCTCCTGCCGCTTGGGCCACTGAGGCGATGAATGTGGACCCAAGATCGAGGCTGATGGCGTTGCTCACCGGTCCCCCTGTCTACTCGCGGAGACCTCCCCGGGTGGAAATGTCAGAGTTGCACGGGAACTGGTGCGGGGCCAGGGGTACTTGACGTTCAATTATCTACAGGTATGTCACAGTCCGGTCACGGCCGGATGGTTGTACGTCAATCGGCGCAGATCATTCGTCCTCGATCTGGAAGCCCAGCTTGCGCAGCTCCTCGACCAGCCGCTCGGCCTGCGCCTGGACGGAGCCGATCGTGGCGTCGGGCATCGTGGCGAACGCGGAGATGGTGACGGCAGTCTTCACGTCTCCGGCGGAGGCGACCTGCGGCTTCGACACCATCGTCACGTCGCCGTTCGATCCGACGTACTCGACGGGGAGCGGGTCGCCACCCTCGGCGATGGCCTCGCAACTGCCGAAGGCCCAGTTCAGTACGGGCTCCATCTTGGCGTAGGTCCCCAGCTGGGCTGGTTCTCCATTCTCGACTCGCTTCCACGTGTCCTTGGACATGCCTGCAGCAGTCGCCGCCTTGAGGCGCGAGGAGAACAGCTTGACGCGGCGGGCCTCTACGGCCTTGCCCAAGCGTCCGAGATCGCGAGTTGCCATGTCGACATCTTGGCAGGCAGAACCCAGTTCCAGCTAGCTCCGCCTAGGCAAACGGCTGGTATCTGCTTAGGGCAGGCTAACTAGAGCTAGAAGATCTTCAGACTTGAGCTAACTCGCGCCACCAAAAGGCTAACTAGAGCTAGACAAGCAAGGCTAACTAAGGCTAGGTTCTAGCCATGCACCAACCGACGACCTTCGAGGTCGACGGGGACGCGATCCGCGAGGAGCGCAAGCGAGCGGGGCTCAAGAGATCCGAGCTGGCCGACCTGGTGGGAGTCAGCTCCCGCTACATCGGCCACCTCGAAAACGGGACCCGCAGACACATGCGCCGACCGCCGTACTTCGCGCTCCGCACCGCCCTCAAAGCGACTGATGAGCGCCTCCGGCGTGACCCACCTCGCCCCACCGAGGCCGACCCCCCGGAAAGGAAATGACCATGGCCAGCAAGGCCTACGAGCAGTACGGAGTCCCCCTCCCCCCCGAAGACCCGACGCAGGACTACATGACCGTCCAAGAGACGGCGTACGTCCTGAACTGCAGCGTCTCCTGGCTGCGCCGGTTCCTCAAGGACAACCGGCACCTGCACAGCTACAGCGGCCGCCGCATCGTCACCGACCGGCAGGACCGTGCCGCGATCTACGAGACCCGGCGTGCCGGAGACCCGCGCCAGGGCCGGACGATTCCGCGCCAGCGGCGTCAGCCCGCGGCGAGGAAGCCGGCACTGGCCGGTTCCTGACCCCCACGTAAAGCGGGGCCACCCCGGACCGGGCCTGGTCCAGGACGACCCCTCGGCAACCCACTGAATCCGAAGAAGGAAGTGGATCACCTTGAGCAACAACTCTATCCCGCAGCTCGCGCCCGCTATGGCGCTGGCGGAGCTGCTCCGTGAGTACCCGGAACTGCCGCCGGTGGACTGGCAGGTGTCGTCGACGGGGTTCTTCTCCGGGACCTGGACGTCGGATGAGGACGTGCGTCCGCTCATGGACGCGTACACGGCGGTACTCGGTGGTGTGGCGGGCAGCTACTCGTACTCGCGGAACGGCCGTGAGCGTCGGGCTCTTCAACTGCGGACGATGTGGCGAGACGTGCACTTCGACTTGTTCATGTCGTGCCCGGCGTCGGTGCAGTCGGCGGTGACCGCGTGAGCGCGCCGCTGGTGGTGAACACGACGGACGGGACGGTGTGGAAGCGCCGTGAGGGGACGCGTGACGGGCTCGCTCTGTATGCGCCGGAGAAGTGCGGCGGGTGCCCGGAGTTCGTGATGGCGACGTACGCCGAGCTTGTCGAGCACGGGGTTGCTGGGTCGGCGGATGTGTTGCCGATGCCGGTCGGGCCTGGGCCGCTGCCGCAGGGCGACGACCGCGTCAAGGCTCCCTGGGGGCGCGGCGAGGACGGCCGTCCGATGCTTCCGATGGGCGCGCACTGGACCGACATCCCCGAGCTGGTGGACCAGACCCTCGCTGGCATCCAGGCGCGTGTGGACAAGGCGCAGTCCGGTCACTGGTACGACGCTTCGGCCACTGAGACGTGGCGGGCTCCGGGCACGGTGTGTACGCGGGTCGAGGGCTACCAGCGCACGGTGGGTCAGTGCACGAACATGCAGCCCGCGGATCTTGAGCTGGTTCTTCACGCTCACGACGACCTCAGTTGGTGCCTGGACATGGTGGCCAAGCTGCTGGCTCGGGTCGCCGAGTTGGAGAAGCGTCTGCACGACGCGGCTATGACGCGGGTCTGGACGAACGAAGACGGCAAGCGGTTCGTGTTCGTCGAGGACATCGCTCCGGCGCTCCTGAACCTGCCGAGCGCGCCGACGCAGGCGCTCCGTGAGGCCGAGCCCGCTGAGTCCTCTCCGCGTTTCGTCGTGCGGGAGCTCGGCCCGCGCTGCTTCGCCGTCGACGACACCAAGACCGCGCTCAGCTACGACATGCGCTTCACCCGCACGGCAGCTCAGAGGGCGGCCGACCGGCGCAACGAGCGGCAGGTGAAGGGCTGATGCAGACGCACTCTCTCGCCGATTGGTCCGCGTTTCTGATGCTCGGGGTGTCCGGGTATGCGGCGTTCTCGGCCCCGTATTTCCTGCTGGTCGATGCGGACGCGAGTGACTTCGATCCGCGTCCGGTTGTCGTTCGTGCGGTGAAGGCCGTGCATCAGGAGTTCGTGCACGCGGGCCACGTCCTCGCCTGGGCTGCCGCGTCTGCCCGCCACGAGTTCACCCCGGCTGTCGTGCCGGTCCGGCATGCCGCGTACGTGGTCCGCGAGTTGGCCCGTGATGTGGCTGCCCTGCTGATTCTCCTCACCTCCGCTCCGAAGAAGGGCGCGCTCTGATGACCACTGCCCAGCAGATCGGCCGACACCGGCCCGCCGCCCGCCTCAAGGAGGGCTGGCAGCTCCAGCACGACGGCGCCTGGACGGAGATCACCAGCGTCATCCAGATCCTCTCCCCGGTGGCCTTCGCGATGCTCAAGCTCGCCGACGGCTTCGAGGTCTCCGTGCCCCACACCCACGAGGTGTTCACCCGCACCAAGTCCGAGATCGCGAAGGCGGCCACGTCATGAACCACTCCTCGAAGCCCGGCCTGTCGTTCCACCTCGGCGCCAACCACCTCCACGGGGTGCTCCGCGTCGACGCCATCCGCACCGACACCCTCATGGCTTTGGTCGCCGGATGGGGCGACCCCGACACCCGCGACCAAGTCCTTGACGCGCTCGACGAGCTGGCCGCTGTGGTGCAGGGCGTGGCCCGTGAAGGCGAGTTGGATGCGGCGGTCGAGCAGGTTGAGGACGTCGCGTCGATGGACACGGCGCAGGTCGAGGTGCAGATCCCGGACGTGCGTCGTCTGCTCGGCGAGTTGACGGAGGTGGAGCGGAGGACGTCCCGCTTCAACCCGGGCCGGTCGAAGGGTGCGTCGGACATCCGGCACCCGGCGATGCGGGCCACGCGTAAGCACCTCGCCGCGAACCCGCTGCCCGAGCAGGGACGGAGGACCGCATGAGTGCCTTCGAGAGCCGTGGTCACGGCGTCCTCGTCCGCCTCCGGGTGGACCACCGCCTCTCCCTGCAGGAATTGGCGCTCGTCCTCTTCGCCTCGTACGAGGACGTCGAGGCCGAGGAGCACTTCACCGTGGACGACATCCGGAAAGCCGTCGCCGCGCAGTTGGTGCGGTGTGGCACGGAGTCCACGCTCGACACCTCCGACCAGATCCGCGAGGCCCGCGACCTCTCGCAGGACGGCAGCTTGGTCGGCAGTGAGGCGGAGGAGCGTCTGGCGTGGGCCCGCCGCATGGTCGCCAAGGGCTACCGCCGCGACTTCGCGAAGTTCCCCGAGGTGCTCGCCGCGTTCGAGCGGGGTGAGTCCGCATGAGTACCTCCTACGACGAGGTCATGCAGTCGCTCGGCCTGGAGCCGTCCCGTCCGAAGCGTGGGCGTCCTGCCGGATCGACGAACGTGGGTGTACAGCCGTGCGGCACGTACCCCGCGTACATGCGGCACAAGCAGGCCCGCGAGGACGCGTGCGAGCCGTGCCTTGAGGCGAAGCGGCAGTACTACCGGGCCTGGTACGCGAAGAACCGCGACCGGATCCGCGCCTCGCGCCGGGTGGGCGGTGGTCGCGCATGAGCGCCGCCCGCGCCCGTATCCACGCCATGTTCAACCTCGACGAGACCGGCGAGCAGGAACTCAACACCCGGCTCGACGGCGTCCGCACCGAAGTCCTCGCCGAGACCGACCTCCTGCCCAAGGCGCACGTTGTCGCCTGGCTGGTGAAGAAGGCCCGCGAGTTCCGGTCCGCCGACGGGGCCATGCGTGCCGCTCAGGCTGACGCGATCGCCGCGCTGGCTTCGAAGGTCGCCCGCGGGGCGGTGCGTCCGAACAACTTGCGGATGCTGCCCGCCACCGAAGCGGACTTCTTCCAGCCGGGCCGCACCTACACCCGCGAACACCACGGCCGAACCATCGAGTTCCTCGTCCGCTCCGTCGACACCCCGCCCGACAGCACGTGGCAGGTCGCCTTCGGGTTCCGGCGTGACGAGGACGGCGACTGGGAGCCGACGGACTCCGACGACCTCACCGGCTGGACCGACACCACCAACACCACGGGGGAAAACTCATGAGCGACCTCACCGGCAGGCTCACCGAACAGCAGATCAAGGTGCTGTTCGGGGGACTGCACCAGTCCCGCGTCGGCCACAACCAGAAGGGATTCGCCCACGTTCAGCAATGGGACGTACGGCGCTTCCTGATCCGCGTGTTCGGCTTCGGCGGCTACGACACCGAGCTGCTCTCGATCGACTGCGTCCGCGAGATTCCGATCCCCTCGGGCAAGGACGGAAACGGCAACGACAAGTTCCGGTGGACAGTGGTCTACCGGGTCCACCAGCGGCTGACCGTCAAGGACATCACGGGCCGCCCGATCGCCTCGTTCGACGGCGTGGCCACGGGCGACGCACAGAACCAACCGGGCCTCGGCGACGCCCACGACGGCGCCGTGAAGGAAGCCGACTCGCAGTCACTGAAGCGGGCGGCCGTGAACCTCGGCGACGCCTTCGGCCTCGGCCTCTACAACGGCGGCAAGACAGACCCGGTCGTGATCTGGTCGGCCGCCCATCTGGCGAAGCCGTCCGCCGGCGACAAGCCGGACGCCACGGCTGGCCAGCCCGAAGACCCTCCCGTCCTGCCCGACCCCGAGTCCGTGGAACAGCCGCCCGCAGAGGAGACCGCCCCCGCCCCGGCCCCGGACACGCCCTGAGCGCTGATCCGCAAGCAGCCGATCGGCACAGTGCTCGGCATCATGCCCTGGAACTTCCCCTACTACCA
>NZ_JAPWHT010000929.1:0-1102 GCF_027270795.1 Streptomyces sp. ActVer | reverse complement strand
GGCGAGTATCTCCGGCGTGATGGCGTTCTCGATCTCGGGGGGCGGGGCCTCACCCTGGTCCACCCAGAAGGGGGGTTTCTTGCACTTGTCCCAGCCTGGCGGGTAGCCCTTGTTGACGTACGAGTCCCAGAAGTAACCCTTGCCGGTCTTGTCTTCGTTGAAGTCCTTGTACGGATCACCGCCAACGTACATTTTGCGCTGCTCGGCGTCCCACTGATACCCCGTCGACTCCGCCGCCCAGATCGGCTCCAGATAGGCCTTGAGCTGGGCCGGCGTGTATTTCGGCGCGTACCAGCAGGCAGGCGGGGTCCAGGTCGTGGTGGGCCTCACGGCTCCGACCGAACCGCCACTGCCGTTCTTCGAGCGGTCGAAGACAACGCCGCCGGCACCGGAGGAGATGGTGTCACCGTCAACGCCACCCGACGGACCGGTCGGGGGCGGATTCTGAGTGTTGCCGCCCAGGGTGTCGTCGGCACGCGCGACACCCGCAACGAGAACGAGGGGCAGGAGGGTTCCGACGGCAACCACCGCGGAAGTCGTCGTCAACCTGCGCTTCAGGGCTGGCACTTGGAACTCCCACTCTGAGAGATGATCTTCTGGATTACCCAGACACCCTTTTTGTTCTTCTTGAGCGACGTGTGGTAAATGACGTAGCTCTTCGCGGTGACCTCGGTCTTCTTGACCTTCTTGTCCTTGAGGTACATGACGTAGGCCTTGCCCTGGTCCTCGCAATAGCTGAACGAAGCCGTCCCGTCGCCGCCAATCGTCACGGCTGGGTCGTAGAAGCGGTAGGCGCCCGTGGTTCGAGCCTTGTTCTTCACATAGTTCTGGATGAACTGCTCGGTCCCCGCGGCGGCCTCCCCCTCGTAGTAGTAGAGGTACGGCTTGTCCAAGGCGTTCTGGTTGGCAATCGCCAGGTCGACCGCCTTGACGGACTGCTCGCTGTCTGCGAGGACCGCGTCCTTCTCCTTGTCGCCCGTCTTCGGCCAGTCGAAGGTGTACGTCAGATCCGAAGGCAGCTCGATCTTCGGCCGCCCCGCCGCCACAGAAGCAGAAGCGCTAGGCGAAGCCGACTTGTCCGCTCCCGTGTCGGCGCCCGCGA
>NZ_JAPWHT010000928.1:0-1105 GCF_027270795.1 Streptomyces sp. ActVer | reverse complement strand
GGCTCCGCCTTGGTGCCCTGCGAACCGTCGCAGCCGGCCACCGTCAGCAGGGCCAGTGCCAGCGCTGCCGCCGCCGGCGCCCAGTGCCTCCTCTTGACGCTCACTCGTCCTCCCGGCCGCGGAACCTGAGCACAGTCGTGAACCCCTCCACGCCGTCGGCGAAGCCGGTGCCGACCAGCGTCGTGGCGGGTTCCTTGCGCCCGAAGCCGGGGGAGTACCAGCCCAGGGGCGGGTCGGTCTCGCCGCGATGCGACCGCCAGCTCAGCTGCCCGGGCAGGTCGAGCACCGCGGAGCGGTCCTCGCCGTCCCGGGTCCACGTGAGCACGGCCCGGTTGTCCGCCAGGTCCGCGGCGATCGCGGGGCCGAGGTGGAACGCCAGCCGCACGGCCCGGTGCGGGCCGTGTTGGCCGCGGACCTCGTCGACGATCCTCAACTCCTGGTTCGCGGCCGTCAGTTCCACCCGGCGGCGGTGCACGGAGGGCTGGTGACCGTCATGCTCGGCACACCAGCGGGCCGTCCCCCCGGCGGAGGCGTCGGACGTGTCCGCGACCAGGACGCGGCTGCGGGCATGCCGGGTCCACAGGAACGGGCCGCCGGAGACGGACTGGTCACTGCCGTCCAGTTGCAGGGTGTTGTGGCCGAGGGTCGAGCGGAAGTACTGCCGCCACTCGGGCTGCCCGTGGTAGCAGTACGTCCCCGGATCGGCGAGCACGTCGACCCCGTCGTGCCGGACCTCCACGGACAGCGCGTCCGCGTGGGCATGCGCGGCGATGGACAGGAAGCCGTGCGGGCCGCCGTCGCAGCGGCACCAGATCTTTTCCGGACCGCGCAGGATGGTCATGCCCGCGTCGGCGAAGTGGCCTGGTCGGCTTGCCGGGCGGGTCGCGGCCGGTGCGGTTCCGTTTTCCGCGTACGGCCGGATGAGCGCGGCCAGCAGCGGGGTGCGCACATCGGTGCCGGTCACCGCCGGCCACCAGGCGAGTCGGCCGAACACGGCGTCCCCGGTGGCCAGCAGCGAGGCCCAGCGGTCTGTGCCCGCGCCGTCCACGACCAGACCGTGCCCGTCGTCCGCGTCCCCCTGACGCGGGGGCCGTAGCCGGTTGTC
>NZ_JAPWHT010000927.1:0-1109 GCF_027270795.1 Streptomyces sp. ActVer | reverse complement strand
GGCGCGGTTCGTGCCGTGGGGAGCGGTGGCGGGCGCGGCGGCCGGGCTCGCGGTGTGTGCGGCCGGCGGCCACTGGTTCGTACGGCGTCGTAGGCGGCCGCGGGAGACACCGGACGCCGGACAGCCGCGTACGGAAGTCGAGTTGACGGGAGCGGTGACGTGAGCGGCAAGGTGCGGATTCCGGTGGTGGTCGTGGTGCTCGCGCTCGTCCTGTTCCCGTTGACGGGGGCGACCGCCTCGGCGGCGGGGAAGCCGGCGGTCAAGCTGTCCAAGTCCCAGGCGGGGACGGGCGGTTCGATCACCGTGAGCGGTACGGGGTGGCGGCCGAACGCGCTGCTGATGATGCTGATCTGCGGGCAGTCCTCGACCGCCCGGGGCGTGATCGGCGGGACCAACTCCTGTGCCAACGCGGACGGCCGGGCCGTCACGACCGACGCGAAGGGCGGCTTCAGCAAGAAGCTGCCGGTCGCCGAGCCGCCCAAACCGTGTCCCTGCGTGGTGCACGTGGCGACGGTCACCGGGGAGAAGGCGGAGGCGGACGCCCCGTTCATGGTCGCCGGACACGACGTCGAGCCGTTGCCCAAGCAGGACAGCGGCGGACGGCTCTCGGTGCTCACCGACACCCGGCTCGACGGGTCGAGCGGCCTGCTCGCCTGGTTCGGCGCGCCGCCGTCCCGCAAGCTCGTCTTCACCGTCGGCAACGTCGGCACCACCGCCGTCAAGAACCCCGTCTTCCAGGTCGGCACCTCCCACGGCGTGTTCGCCCCGCAGTGGGAGGAACAGCAGTGGCGCGGCACCATCGGGCCCGGCGAGAAGGAACGGATCACGCTGCCGGTCGAGCTGACCGCCGGCGCGCACGGCGACTACACGGTCTCGCTCAAGTTCGGCGGCAAGGTGCTCGCCGAACAGCCGTGGGGCGTGGGGCGGCCCTGGGGCGTCACGCTCTTCTGGATCCTGGTCTGCGTCGTCGTACCGGCCGCGCTCTTCCGGATCGGGATGGCCGTGGTCGACCGGATCCGGCCGCGCGCCTCCCCCGGACGTACGCCAGGAACTCGGACATCGGCCCCGATCCGGCGCCGCCCGACATGGTGCGCATGAACCGCACGAGC
>NZ_JAPWHT010000926.1:0-1110 GCF_027270795.1 Streptomyces sp. ActVer | reverse complement strand
GTCCGGTCGGGGCCCGGGTGCGCGGCCCGCTGGCGTGGACGGCCGGCGCGCGAGCCGACGTCCTGGGGAACGCCGGGACACCGTTGGCCCCGGACCAGGAAGGGGTTCTCGACATCGGCCTGACCGGGTTCGAGGTCGCGACGCTCCTGGCGACTCCCGAGGACGGACAGAGTCCGCACGGCCCCGGCATCGCCGCGCACGAGCCCGCGCAACCCGTCCACACCCGGTACTGGCTGCACAACTCCGGCCCCGCCCCGCGCGGCAACATGCCCGTCGCGGTGTACGTCTCACCGACCGCGCTCACCCTCTCCGGGCGGCCCGTGACCGCGACGGTCCGCGTCAGCTCGGAGCTCACCGACGCCCCGGTCTCGGGCACGGTCGCCCTGCGCGTACCGTCCGGCTGGTCAGCCGAGCCCGCCGAACTGCCGTACGCGCTGGGCCCCGGCGGCTTCACCCTCTCCGAGGTCACCGTCACCCCCGCCCCCGACGCCGCACCCGGCCGCCACTGGCTCGCGGCGCTGCTGTCGTACGGCGGTCAGACGTACGAGGATGTCGTGGCGCTAGACGTGCCGGGCACCGTCCCGGAGGGCGAGCCGGACGGCCGGACGGGCCCGACTCTCGTGTCCCGCCTGGGAGTTGAGCGCATCAGGGTGCGCGCGGGCGAGCTCGGCCAGGTTCCGGTGACCGTCCGCAACACCACCCGCGGTCCGGTCGACGGCACCCTGTGGGCGGTGTCGTCGTGGGGCACCTGGCCGGGGGTGAGTCCGGGCTGCCAGGGCTTCACCGTGCCCGCCGGGGAGCGGCTGGAGTGCGTGATCGAGGTGGACGGCCGTGCGGTGCCACCGGGTTCGTACTGGCTGATGGCGAAGATCGCCTGGCACGGCAGTGTCGCCTACACCGAGGCCGTACCGCTGGAGGTGCTGCCGTGAGCGACCACGTACATGCGCGTTCACATCCACCCGGCAGCCCCGCACACGTCCACCTGCCCGACGGTGTGGCCGCGCTCGTGGACGGAGACGCCCTCGCCGCGGCGCACGTGGACGCGCTGCTGAGGGTCGTACCGCCGCGCGATCCCGTGACGCGCCCCGACGCATCGGCGCGGGCCGAACG
>NZ_JAPWHT010000925.1:0-1112 GCF_027270795.1 Streptomyces sp. ActVer | reverse complement strand
TGCCGCGCGGGCGGCACGCCTCGTCGCGGCCGAACTCGCCCGCCGGGTCTGGCTCTACGTGTGGCCGTCGGCGGCCGGCCGTCGCAACCGCGCGTACCTGCGGGAGCGGCTCGTCGCGCTGCCGCTGCTCGCCGTGGTGGCGTTCGGTGCGCTCGGATGGGCGTACTCGGGTGTGCGGGACGACTCCGCGTATGTGCGGGACCGGCTGGCACCCGCGCTGGTCGGTCTCGCGAACGCCAGGGCGTCGCTGTTCATCGCGCAGGGCGAGGCCGAGGAGAACCTCGCCGAAGGACGGGCCGCCGAGCTGAGCGGGCTCAGCGAGCGGTACCGGACGCGGGTGGCGCGGGCCACGCAGAGCCTGAACCAGGTCACGCGCAGCGGAGCCCTGACCGTGGCCGAGGAACAGGAACTGCGGGTGGTGTCCGCACTGGTGGTGGACTACACGGGCTGGATCGGCCGGGCCCAGAACCACGTGGCCGACCCCGTGCTGCGGGACGCGGAGCTGACGTACGCGCGCAGCATGCTCTGTTCGACGCCGGTGGCCGTCGCGGACCGTCAGGACCGCTATCCGCCGTGCAGCCCCACGGTCGGCTCCGCAGCGACCTCCATCGTGGACCGGGTCGCCGGGCTCGAACGGCAGTTGCGCGAGCGGCTCGCGGACCGGGCCGCCTGGAGCGGGCCCGTGCTCGTCGCCGCCGTGGTCTGCGGACTCGCCCTGGTGCTGCTCGCCGCAGGGCTCTGGCGCACGGTGTCGTTCCTGCGGCGCCGTTTCCGGATCCGGCTGAGTGTTCCGCTGGCGGTCGCCGCTCTGCCGCTGCTCGCCGTACCGCTCCTGACGACCGACGCGCTGCTCGCGCGGCACGCGCAGAAGGAGGCCGTCCCCGTGGCGGACGCGCTCGCGACACGGACCTCGCCCCGGACGGAGACGATCGCCGAGGAGCGCCCGTTCGACGGTCCGGACCCACGTGCCATCGAGGTGCTGGAGGCGCGGATCGACGACGGGCTGTCCGACGGGCGGCTCGCCTTCCTGGACGGGGTCGCGCCCTTCGTGTTCCTCGCGGGCCTGGTCGGCGCGGTCGTCGCAGGCGGGGCCCTGCACGCGTACCGGCGCG
>NZ_JAPWHT010000924.1:0-1121 GCF_027270795.1 Streptomyces sp. ActVer | reverse complement strand
CTCATCGGGCGCGGCGGCACCGTCGACGTGACGGTCGAACTGCCCACGGGCTCGAACGTCGACATGACCGGCGCCGGGACCCAGATGATCGGCGAGGGCCGGCTCGCCGAGGTCCGCGTGAAGATCTCGGCGGGTGACGTCCGCCTCGACACCACGGGCCCGCTGCAGCTGAAGGTCTCGCACGGCTCCAGCACCGTCGACCGGGTCGAAGGCATGGCCGAGATCACCACCAGCACCGGCAACGTGCGCGTCGGCGTCGTCGACGGCCCCGCCGTCCTGAAGAACTCGCACGGCAGCACGACCGTCGGCGCCGTGACCGGCGAGCTGCGGATGAGCGGTGCCAACGGCGCCATCGACATCGCGCGCGCCGAGGCGTCGGTCGTGGGCACCACGACCAACGGCTCCCTTCGTGTCGCCGAAGTCGTCCGCGGCACCGTCCAGTTGGAGACCTCCAACGGCGCCATCGAGGTCGGTATCCGCGAGGGCACCGCCGCCTGGCTCGACGTCAGCTCCAACCGCGGGCACGTACGCAACACGCTCGCCGCGTCCGAGGCCCCGGAGCAGACCGAGGAGACCGTCAAGGTCCGCGCACGGTCCAACTGGGGAAACATCGACGTCCTCCGCGCCAAGGCCTGAAAGGCCTGAGCGCCCTCGCCTCGGCGGACCCCGCCCCTCACCAGCCTCATCTCTTCCGATCCCCCACCCCCTTCAGCCTTCTAACGGGAGGGCTCCATGCCTTCATCTGTCATGTCCACGTCCAAGCAGCGGGACGGCCACGCGTCGCCGGCCGCCGTATCCACTGTCGGTCTGCGCAAGTCGTTCGGCGACAAGACCGTCCTCGACGGGATCGATCTGCGCATCCCGGCCGGGTCGGTGTTCGCCCTGCTCGGCCCGAACGGCGCCGGCAAGACCACCGCCGTGAAGATCCTCTCCACGCTCATCTCGGCCGACGGCGGCCAGGCCCAGGTCGCGGGCCACGACGTCACCACGTCACCGGACGGGGTGCGGGCCGCGATCGGTGTCACCGGTCAGTTCTCCGCTGTCGACGGTCTGATCACGGGCGAGGAGAACATGCTCCTCATGGCGGACCTGCACCACCTCTCCCGCAGCGAGGGGAGGCG
>NZ_JAPWHT010000923.1:0-1127 GCF_027270795.1 Streptomyces sp. ActVer | reverse complement strand
CCTGGCGCGCGGGGCGCTCGGGCTGCGGCTGCCGTCCGCGCTGGTCCTGGGCTGGCACAAGGCGTTCTCGCGCCGCCCCCGCTCGCTGGCCACGCTCGCCCGGCTGGCGCTGCCGCTGCTGCTGATCGTCGTGGCGATGAGCGCCTGGACCACCATCGACCGCTTCCAGACCAGGCCCGACCAGATCGGTCTCGCGGCCGCGCTCACCGTACGGGCCGACGAGACCCTGACCGATCCGGACGTACGCGCCCTGCTGGCCCGGAACCCGCAGGTCGACGCCGTCCACCCGGGCGTCGAGGTGGCCGCCCTGGTCCCCGGCCAGACGGGCACTATCGCCCTGCGCGGACTCGGCACGTACGAGGATCCGTACCCGTTCTCGCTGGCGGAGGGGCGCCCCGCGCGCGGTCCCGACGAGGCCGTGGCCGGTCAGGGACTGCTCGACCTGCTGGACGTGCGCGTCGGGGACTGGGTGCGGATCACGGTGGGCGCGCAGCCGCAGATCCTGCACATCGTCGGGCGCAGCATCGAGCCGGAGAACGGCGGCCGGGTCATCTCCACCTCGCTCGACACCCTCCGGGAGAACGACCCGGGGCTCGGACCGGCCCTCTACCAGCTCCAGCTGCGCCCCGGCGCGGACCCTCAGCGGGTGGCCGCGGAGCTGACCGAGGCCGCGCACGGAGACATCAGCGTGCACGCCGTGCCGAACCCGGCCGACGGGCTCTCGCCGCTGCGCGGAGTCGTCGTGGGACTGATCGCCGTGCTGGCGCTGATCGGCCTCATCGAGCTGCTCACGGCGATCGGCGGCACGGTACGCGAGGGCGAGCGAGACCTGCTGGCGCTGAAGGCGATCGGGCTGACCCCGCGGCAGATCACCGCGGTCACGGTGACGGCCACGGGGTGCACGGCACTGGCCGCGGTCCTCGTCGCCGCGGCGCTTGGGGTGCCGCTCGCCCACTGGCTGATCGACGCGCAGGGCAGGTCGAGCGGCATCGGCGCCGGGATCGCCCTGGGGCCCTCCCCCGGGCTGCTGCTGCTCCTGGGTAACCCCGGGGACCACGGGGTGGACGCCGACCGCTTCGACGTCACCCGCCTGGGCAAGGAGCACCTTGCCTTCGGCCATGGCGTCC
>NZ_JAPWHT010000922.1:0-1134 GCF_027270795.1 Streptomyces sp. ActVer | reverse complement strand
GAGCATCAAATGAAACTGCAATTTATTCATATCAGGATTATCAATACCATATTTTTGAAAAAGCCGTTTCTGTAATGAAGGAGAAAACTCACCGAGGCAGTTCCATAGGATGGCAAGATCCTGGTATCGGTCTGCGATTCCGACTCGTCCAACATCAATACAACCTATTAATTTCCCCTCGTCAAAAATAAGGTTATCAAGTGAGAAATCACCATGAGTGACGACTGAATCCGGTGAGAATGGCAAAAGTTTATGCATTTCTTTCCAGACTTGTTCAACAGGCCAGCCATTACGCTCGTCATCAAAATCACTCGCATCAACCAAACCGTTATTCATTCGTGATTGCGCCTGAGCGAGACGAAATACGCGATCGCTGTTAAAAGGACAATTACAAACAGGAATCGAATGCAACCGGCGCAGGAACACTGCCAGCGCATCAACAATATTTTCACCTGAATCAGGATATTCTTCTAATACCTGGAATGCTGTTTTCCCGGGGATCGCAGTGGTGAGTAACCATGCATCATCAGGAGTACGGATAAAATGCTTGATGGTCGGAAGAGGCATAAATTCCGTCAGCCAGTTTAGTCTGACCATCTCATCTGTAACATCATTGGCAACGCTACCTTTGCCATGTTTCAGAAACAACTCTGGCGCATCGGGCTTCCCATACAATCGATAGATTGTCGCACCTGATTGCCCGACATTATCGCGAGCCCATTTATACCCATATAAATCAGCATCCATGTTGGAATTTAATCGCGGCCTAGAGCAAGACGTTCCCCGTTGAATATGGCTCATAACACCCCTTGTATTACTGTTTATGTAAGCAGACAGTTTTATTGTTCATGACCAAAATCCCTTAACGTGAGTTTTCGTTCCACTGAGCGTCAGACCCCGTAGAAAAGATCAAAGGATCTTCTTGAGATCCTTTTTTTCTGCGCGTAATCTGCTGCTTGCAAACAAAAAAACCACCGCTACCAGCGGTGGTTTGTTTGCCGGATCAAGAGCTACCAACTCTTTTTCCGAAGGTAACTGGCTCCAGCAGAGCGCAGATACCAAATACTGTCCTTCTAGTGTAGCCGTAGTTAGGCCACCACTTCAAGAACTCTGTAGCACCGCCTACATACCTCG
>NZ_JAPWHT010000921.1:0-1135 GCF_027270795.1 Streptomyces sp. ActVer | reverse complement strand
GGGGGGGGGGGGGGGGGGGGGGGGGGTGGGGGGGGGGGGGGGGGGCGGGGGGGTAGTGGCCTTTGTTTCGCCCCCGCCGGAGAGGCTGAAGATTTCGCGGCTCGGGCCGACGCACTCAGCCCGTCCGGCGTTTGAGGACGAGGCCGTTCAGGCGGATGGGGGTCTGGGGCGGCGCCCCAAGAAAGGGACGGGAAGGGGTACGGGCGGCGGGGGTGAAGGAAAAGGTGTGACCATCACAACTTCGCGCACTCGAGTCTGCGGGGTGCGGGACGCACACCGTACGTGGGACGCTCGGGCTCGCGAGGCGCATGTGGCGGCTGAGACGAGCGCCGAGTACGCCGTTCGCGCCACAGTGCGCCCTCGCGCACGGTACTCCGCCCGGGATATCGGGTATGTGCCCATTAACCCCATGAAACCGGACATGGTCCGCTTCTGGCCTGGGAGTGATCTGCGTGATCCACACCGAGGGCGATATCGCCGAGTGGACCTTTCCCGCGGATCCAGGCGCCGTCCGGACCGCCCGAACCGTCGTCCGGGGCCAGCTCCATGCCTGGGACCTCGACTCCCTCGGAGACGTGACCGCGCTGTTGGTCAGCGAACTGGTCACCAACTCCCTGCGGCACGCCACTGGTCCCATCGGGGTACGCCTCGTACGCCCCTCGGAACCGATGGGCGTCCTTCTTGTCGAGGTCTCCGACCCCCTTCCGGATCCACCGCAGGAACGCGACGCGGAGCCCGAGGACGAAAGCGGCCGTGGCCTTCAGCTCGTGGCGAACTCCTCCCGCCGCTGGGGCACCCGACCAGGCGGTAAGGGCAAGACGGTGTGGTTCGAACTGGCACTCCCGAGCTGACCGGTAGCCACTCGGTAGCTACTCCGCAGCCGATCGGTAGCCAATCGCGAGTCCGCCCGCAGCCGCCCCGTAGCCGCCCCGCAGCCAACCATCGGCCGACCCCAGCCGATCAGCAGTCGATCCCAAGCCGACCAGCAGCTGACCCCAAGTCAAGCCGCGGCCGCCTCCCAGCCGATCCGCCCCCGACCGGGCGGTAGATCCGCAGCCGCCGCCCAAGCCGATCGGCAGTCGGCCCGGAGCCAATCCGCACGCGCCCCGCCCCCCCAGCCATTCCCCCGATCCGC
>NZ_JAPWHT010000920.1:0-1146 GCF_027270795.1 Streptomyces sp. ActVer | reverse complement strand
CGCCCGCGTCCACACCCCGCCGGGCACATGCGCCCACGTCCGTGTCGGCACGGCGGAGGCCGGTCCCGGAACCGGCGGTACGGTCCGACCAGCACGCTTCACCGCTTCACCGCCCCTGCCGGAACGCCTGCCGATCAGCGTGATCGAGGTGGCGGACGAAGGGCCGGGCCTCGAACCCGTCGACGCCGAGCTCGTCTTCGAGCGCTTCTACCGCGCCGACCCCGCGCGTTCGCGCCTCCACGGCGGCAGCGGCCTCGGTCTCGCCATCGCCGCGGCCATCGCCGAGGGCCATGGCGGCCGCCTCGAACTCGACACGACCCCCCGCCGTGGCTGCACCTTCCGCCTGGTCCTGCCCGCAGCCGACCCAGGCCGGGAACCTCGCTGAGCCGAGCGTGCGGGTGCGCGATGTCCAGGGCGCCGAAGAGTGCCACGTCGACGCGGACGGTGATCAGTTCGTCCGATCGGCCTGACCGTTTGTGCCGTGCGACGTGCTGGCATCCCTCGACAGGAGCCGCGCTCAGCCGTGATCGGCCGAATGCCGTCTGTTCACGGGTGTGCGCATGCCAATAGCCTGTGCGACCTTCGCGTTCTGGGGGTCTCGTGAACGGTCTCCGTGCGGTCCTGGTCTGCCTTGTGATCGCGTGTGCCGCGGCCATGTCGCCAGCCGCGGCTGTGACGCCTGCTGCGGCTGCGAAGCCGCGCTGGTCGGCGCTGCCGGTGCCGACGGCGGCCCCGCCGGTGACCGTGTTGGATCTCGCCGCCCGCGGGCAGGCCGAGGCGTGGGCAACCGGGTACGAGCAGGCCGCCGATGGACTGCGGCCGATGTTGTACCGGTGGGACGGCGCGGCGTGGAGCCGGGACACCACCTTCCCCGGCACCGCCGAGCCGGGCTGGCTCGGCAAGGTGCAGTTCGTCGGCGAGGAGGTGTGGATCTTCCACAACCGCGCGGGGGCGGGGGAGATCCTGCGCCGGTCGGCGGGAGGGTGGAGCGCCGTCCCGCTGCCGCAGACCCTGTGGACCTACCAGGACTTCACCGCGGTGCCCGGTGCCGCGTGGGTGGTCGGCGAGGACGACACCGGGCTGAAGGTGTTGCACTACGACGGCTCCACCTGGACCACACAGGCCACCCCGGACGGTGTGCTCTAC
>NZ_JAPWHT010000091.1:0-28937 GCF_027270795.1 Streptomyces sp. ActVer | reverse complement strand
GCTTGCCCTGATCCTGGGCGTCTCCCGCACCACCCTGGCGATGGCCCGCGACCGGCACCTGCCCCACGTCCTGGCCGCCGTTCACCCGCGCTTCCAGGTGCCACACCGCGCCGAACTGCTGGTGGGCGCCGTCGTCGTAGTGCTCGCCGCCACCACCGACGTACGCGGCGCGATCGGCTTCTCCTCCTTCGGCGTGCTCGTCTACTACGCCGTCGCCAACGCCTCCGCCTGGACGCTCACGCCGGACGAGAACCGTCCGCCCCGCATCGTCCCCGCGGTCGGCCTGACCGGCTGCCTGGTGCTGGCCCTCACCCTGCCCGCCAGCTCCGTCGCATGGGGGACCATGGTGGTGGCCGCCGGCATCGCCGCCTACGGAATACGCCGGGCCATCAGCGCCCGCCGGGCGACCTGAGCCGCTCACCCGCACGAGCGGGATGCCGCCCCGAACTCACATGTCCGGGCGGACCGTCGACGTAGGTCCGGGCGGTACCTATGAGGTGGACCCGAACTCCCGCCCGTGCCCGACGCGGTCGGCGCTCCGCCCAGTGCGCCGGGAGCGGGCGAGAGCACGCCGGCCGAGGGCCATGGCGATCAGCCCCAAGGGGATGGCCCCGATCGCTCCCGCCATCCCGTTGCCCGTGCCGGGGCCACCGCTGGAGGTGGCCAGATGCAGCGCCGCGAGGGCCGTGCCGACCAGCCCCACCGCCATGGCCGCCATGGCGCCGGTGCGCGCGTTGCCGGTGCTGATACGGCCGGCCAACCGGGCGAGGGCCAGCCAGCCAATGGCCACGCCGATCAGCCCCACTCCGAGGGCCAGGTTGGCCCCCGTCCGCCCGTCGCCGATGACTCCGCCCTCGGCGGCCACCGTGAGGACATCTGCTGCACTCATGCCACTCTCCTCCTTCGTGCATGGCGAATTCCCCGGTTTCCGTTGTGCCTTGAGCGTGCCTGCCGACCACCCTGCTGGTCGTCCCGCGGGTGCAGTCTCTTCGGACTGCCGTCGACATGGCAGTCGACTGCCGCGCATGTGGCAGGCGGCGGGCAAGTACCGCAGGTGCAGTAGCCGGCCACTCATCCGCGGGCGGGACTCGCCCGCACCGGCGTCCGGCTAGGGTGCGCGCATGGACACAGAGCGTTTTCGTGTCCCGGCCGGTGCCATGGACTGGGCGATTGCCGTCAGCGTGGCGGCACTGCTGCTGGGAACCGGGTTGTCCGGGCAGCACCCGGCCGGGGAACGCGAGCTGCTCGGCGCCGTGCTGCTGGCGGCGGGCGGTCTCGCGCTGATCGCGCGTCGTAAGGCTCCGATTGCCGTGCTGACTGTCACCGGCCTGTGCGCGGTGGGGTACGAGGCGGCGGGGTTCGAAGTGCTCGCTGTCTCGTACCTGATTGCTGTGTACGGCGCCGTGCGGGCCGGGCACCGCGCCCTGACGGCTGCGGCATCCGTGTCCCTGCTCGTCGTCCTGCCCCTCACGGCGCTGGTCTTCCGCGACGGGCCGGCGCGCGAGGCGTTCGCGCAAGCCAGGAACGTACTGGAAATCGCCTGGCTGATCGCCGCCTTTGCCGCCGGGGAGGCGCTGCGGCAGGCCGAGCGGCGGGCGGACGAAGCCGAGCGCACTCGGGAGGAGACCGCTCGGCGCCGAGCCGGCGAGGAGCGGCTGCACATCGCGCGGGAGCTGCACGATTCCCTCACCCACCAGATTTCGATCATCAAGGTGCAGTCCGAGGTCGCCGTCCACGTAGCCCGCAGGCGCGGCGAGCAGGTGCCCGAGACGCTGCTGGCGATCCGGACGGCCGGACGGGAGGCGACCCGCGAGCTACGCGCGACTCTGGAGGCCCTGCGCGACGACGACACTGCCCCGCCGCGGAGTCTCGAGCACCTACCGGAACTGGTGGAGAGCGCCCGTTCGATGGGCCTGGACGCAACGCTGACCATCGAAGGGCAACGGCACGACGTGCCGGCCGCGGTGGGCCGGACCGCCTACCGCATTGTCCAGGAGGCACTGACCAACACCGCCCGGCACGCCTGTGCCACCACCGCGGCGGTCCGGATCGAATACCGGCCCGACGCCCTTGCCGTCCAGGTGGACGACGACGGCAAGGCCGCCCCCGATGACGCCCCGGCTCCCGGCCTCGGGCTGCTCGGCATGCGCGAACGCGTCACCGCCCTCGGGGGCCGGCTGCGCGCGCAGCCGCGCACCGAGCACGGTTTCACCGTCCAGGCCGAACTCCCCGTGGAACGAGCATCATGATCCGTGTCCTGCTGATCGACGACCAGCCACTCATCCGCAGCGGCTTCCGCGCGCTGCTCGGCCTCGAAGACGACATCGAGGTGGTGGCCGAAGCCGCCGACGGCGAAGAGGGTTTGGTGCTCCTCAAGGAGCATCTGCCCGACGTCGCGCTCATCGACATCCAGATGCCGGTCATGGACGGCATCGAGGCGACCCGGCGCATCGCCGCGGATCCTGCCCTGGCCGACGTGCACGTCGTCATGCTGACCAACTACGGCATGGACGAGTACGTCTTCGAAGCGCTGCGCGCCGGCGCCGCCGGGTTCCTGGTCAAGGACATCGTGCCGGAGGACCTCCTGCACGCCGTACGGGTGGCCGCCCGCGGCGACGCTCTGCTTGCCCCGTCCATCACCCGCAAGCTGATCCACCGGTACGTCGCCCAGCCGCCCCCTGCTTCCAGTGCTGCACTGGAGGAACTGACCAGCCGTGAACGCGAAGCGGTCGCCCTGGCCGCACAGGGTATGTCCAACGGCCAGATCGCCGAGCGCATGGTGATCAGCCCGATGACCGCGAAGACCCACATCAACCGGGCCATGACCAAACTCCATGCCCGCGACCGGGCCCAACTCGTGGTTCTCGCCTACGAATCCGGCCTGGCCGCCCCGCGCAACGGCTGACAACTGGCAGTGGTTGTCGACCTTGCGGTGGACGTCCGACCACGTCCTCATCACATCACTGCCACGGTGCTCGCCGCTTCACCCCCCCGGCAAACCGGTACCCGAGACCTCCTGCGGGGCGCGCCCGTTAACCCGCACCGAAGAAGCCGCGACTACCACGAGTAGCTGCCTCTGACTGCCTCGCGTGGCTACTTGTGCAGGTCAGACGGGTGCGTCAGGGGCATATGAAGGTGTGGGGTCGAATCCGGGTCGAAGTGGCTGCTCGGTAAACGGCAATTCCCTGGAAGGCTGGGGAGTCTCATCCTCGGAGTTGACGATCGATGGACCAGGACCGACTCCGCCTCGAATAGAGCCTGCAGAAGTGGGACTTGATCTCCTGGAGTCGCATCTGCGCAGCTCAGGCCCTTGATTCTGTTCGCAACTGGGGCTCGGGGGCGAATCTGGGTCGTATTGGATTGAGGATTACAGCAGTAGTCGTCCGGCCATTACTCGGAGGCATGATCTGGTACGGGGCGGGATAGACCGGTTGCTGTGGTACTTGAAGGGCGAAGTCGGTTCCGTCTCGGACTGAACCCCACGTATGACTCTCCTGTCGCGCGGGACAGCTGCTGTCGCACCTTCGGTATAACCCCCGCGGTCGATCCGGCACCAGTCGGGACTGGTCGCATGGAGGGATTGCTTGCGGCTCCGCACAAGTTGGGGCACATCAACCTGTCCGTGAGGGTAGTGGTGTGCGATGGCTCACGTGATGCAGGTTGGCGCCATGCTGGCGGGTGAAGCGAGAATGTGTGAGGCAGGTCACTGAGGTGGGAGGGAACTGTTCCTCGTGCCCCCTGTTCACCTGGCCTTCACGGCGGTTACTGTCCCGGTTCATTGATCACATTTCGTGTGGGGTCACGTGGCGCTGTGCTGGGGAGCACGGCTGTGGCCTGCCCGGATGCTGACGTCTGGTCTGTTGGACTGTGGCCCGCGTGCGTTGTGGGTGGCATGGGGTGGGGGTTCGAGTGGCTGCTCGGCGTGCGCGTTTTGTCTCGGTCGGTGTTGCGGGTGTGTTGCTGGCGGGATTGCTGTCGACGGTTTCGGTGGTGTCGCCGCAGCAGGCCGCCGCAGCCGCTGGTGATCCGACGCCCGTTGTGCCTTCGCAGTCACTCGGGTCCGTTCCGGTGCAGCAGGCCGAGGAGGTCGGCAAGGCGCTGCCGGCCCCGCAGTGGCCGCGCGCGGCCGAGGCGTCGGTCGATCTGTCGGAGGCGGCGCCGGGGGATCCGGGCGCGGTGATACCCGAGCCGTCGGTGTCAGCCCCGGCGGGTACGCAGGTCGGGGAGGTCGTGGAGGTCGCTCCCGTACCGGCGGAGGCAGGCACCGAGGCTCAACTGGATGCGTCCCGGCTCGCGGAGGAGGATCCCGCTTCACCGAGCCCCAGCACCTCGGCCCCGGCAGCTGCCGCAAGTCCCGATCCCGGTGTCCTGCCGTCGGCTTTCCCGGAGCCCTCGGCTGCTGACTCGGTCCCCGCCTCGGATGAGCCCGTCCCGGACGCTGACCCCGTCTCGCCGGATCAGGTCGAGGTGCGGGTGCTGGACCGGGAGGCGGTGGCACCGGTCGGCGGTATCGGGCTGGGCCTGGAGATCTCCCGTACCGACGGTGTGGACGTTCCGGGCGAGGTACAGGTCGACATCGACTACTCGGGCTTCAAGTACGCCTACGGCGGTGATTTCGCCGACCGGCTGCGCCTGGTGAAGCTGCCCGCGTGTGCGCTGCAGACGCCGCAGGCTGAAGGCTGTACGGAGCGGGCGTTCGTGCCGGTGGAGAACGATACCGACACGGGCACTCTGACCGCGACGGTGACGGCGGCCGCTGACACCACACCTGAAGGAGCCTCGCCGCAGCTGATGCGCGAGGCAGGTACGAGTGGCGCGAGTGTGTATGCGGTGACGTCCGGTTCGTCGTCGGACGCGGGTGACTACCGGGCCTCGACGCTGTCGCCGACCGGTTCGTGGGAGGTGTCCACCGGGTCCGGTGCGTTCAGCTACAGCCTGCCGGTGCAGCTGCCGAAGCCGCCAATGGGCGCGGCACCGCCGCTGGCGATGTCCTACAACTCGCAGTCGGTGGACGGCCGTACCTCGGCCAGCAACAACCAGGCCTCCTGGGCGGGCATGGGCTGGGACCTGAATGTCGGCTTCATTGAGCGGCGTTACCGCAATTGCACCGAGGATGGTCTGCCCACGATCGGTGACATGTGCTGGGACTCGCCGAACTCGGCCGCTGAGCCGTCCGGTGCGGTCTACGTCATCAGCCTCAACGGTGTCACTTCGGAGCTGATCCAGGACAACACCGGCAGCGGCGCCTACCACCTGAAGGACGACCCGGGCTGGCGCGTGCAGCGGCTGTTCAACGGCCACGGCGCGGGCCGTGACGGCGAGTACTGGGTGATCTCCAGCCAGGACGGTCAGCGCTACTACTTCGGCTGGGGCCGCTCCGAGCGCACCAGCACCGCGACCGCTTCCGTCTTCACCGTCCCGGTGGTCGGCAATGACGCGGGGGAGCCGTGTCACGACCAGTTCCCCGAGCCCTGTACCCAGGCCTGGCGCTGGAATCTCGACCGGGCGGTGACCGCCAATGAGGTCGAGACCATGTACTTCTATGACAAGGAGTACAACCACTACCGGTCGGTCGCGAACACCGACAAGGCCCGCGAGTACGTGTCCTCCGGGTATGTGAAGGAGATCCAGTACGGCTGGTCCTCGCAGATCGCCGACGGCAAGGTCCCGGCGAAGGTTGAGCTCAGCCACGTCAACCGGTGCATCGAGCGGGTCCAGGAGAACGACCCGCTGCGCGACGCACCGGCAACCTGCCCCACCTTCGACGACAAACCGACCTCGTATCCGGATGTGCCGATCGACCTGATGTGTGACGGCACATCGGCGGACTACAACTGCGCAGGCAAGACGTACTACCCCACGTTCTTCTCCACGGACATGCTGTGGGACATCAAGACCTACGTCAGTGACCAGGACGGCAGCGGCTGGGACTTGGTGCAGCAGTACCAGAACAAGTACGGCATGCCCAACCCGGACGGCACCGTCGGCAAGACCTTGTGGCTGGATTACGTGCAGCGCAAGACGTACGGCAGCGCCGGTGACGGCGACGACCTCATTCTGCCCGTGATCAACTTCAACCGGACCGACCTCGACAACAAGGTCGGCTCCGCCGAGCTCAACTTCCCCCGCATCCAGGAGATTCACGGCGACCTCGGCGCGACGACCACCGTCTCCTACGGCTTCGCCAACGCCTGTGACATCAACAGTCTGCCGTCGCAGGCATCGAACACACAGGACTGCTACTGGCAGAAGTGGACCCCTGAGGGCGACACCGAGTCCAAGACCGGCTGGTTCAAGAAGTTCCTGGTCACCAAGGTCGTCGTCGATCCCACGGTCACGACCAACCAGGACGGCGCCCCGCCGATGACCACCTCGTACACCTACGAGGACGGTGGCGGCTGGCGGTTCACCAACGATCCGTTGACCAAGGACGAGGACGAGTCGTGGTCCGACTGGCGCGGCTATCAGGAAGTCCAGGTCACCACCGGCGCGGGCACGGGCCAGAAGACGAACAAATACTGGCTGTACCGGGGCTTGGACGGCGACCGCACGTCGAAGACCGACCCTTCGGCGACCAGGACGGTCACGGTCAACGACGGTGACGGCAACAACTACACCGACCACGCCTGGCTCGCCGGCCGCACCCTGTCGACGTCCCTGCGGGACGACACCGACACCTCGCACGAACGCACCTACCACGAGTACTGGGACCACAACACCGCCCAGTACGACGGGCTGCCCGACGCCCGCTTCGTCCGCGAGAAGAAGACCACCACCAACACCAAGATCACCGGTGGCTGGCGGACCCACATCGTCGAGAGCGAATACGACGACACCGAAGGTGCGTCCACAACCTTCGGCCTGCCCATGCGCACCGACGACCAGGGCGAGAGCGGCGTCTCTGATAACCGCTGCACCACCTACGGGCGCGCCTACAACACCGACAACTACGACTCCACCGGCGCTCAGCGCTGGACCGTCCTCCAAGACCAGATCAAGCACTACTCCGTGGGCTGCTCCAGCATCGCCGACAGCAACCAGGACGGCTACGCCACCACCCTGTACGACGACGCCACGAGCGTGGCGGCCAACAAACCGGTCGATGGCAACCCCACCGAGGGGCGCACCTACACCAGGGCGGGCGGCTACCGGTCGACGTGGTCCGGCTACGACGACGCGGGCCGTGTGGTGTGGAACGAGGACGGCAAGCACAACCGCACCACCACGCAGTACAGCCCGGCCAACACCTGGCCGCTGGACGGCACCACGACCACGACGCCTGATCCGGACGGCACCGCCTCTACGCGCAGCGCGCACGTTTCCACGGTGTGGTCGTCCCGCTTTTGGGGCGCGCCGACCACCGTGAGGGACGCCAACAACAACTCCACCCGGGTCACCCTGGACTCTGCGGGCCGCGTCGTGGAGGTGTGGAAGCCCACCGAGACCGGCAGTTCGCCGTCGATGAAGTTCGGCTACAGCGTTCCCAAGTCGACCAACGGCTCCGGGGTCCCCGACGCGGTCGACGGTTACCCGCACGTGACCACTCAGGTCCTCCAGTCGGGCACGACGTACCTGACCTCGCACGCCTACACGGACGGCCTCGGCCGCGACCGCGAGTCACAGACGCCGCTGCCCAGCGACCTCGACCCGGCGACCAAGCAGACCGTTCCCTACCGGCAGGTGGCGGTCACCCGCTACGACTCCGCAGGCCAGGCCACCGGCAGTTCAGCGGTCTTCCGCAACCAGGGCACCGCCGGCTCGGGCGGCCCGTCCAGCCCCCAGGCCGCCGAACTCCCCTCATACAACGACCTGGTCCTGGACTGGGCAGGACGCACGGTGACCTCCCGGATCCAGGCGTACGGGGTGACCCAGGACGAAGACCTGGTCACGACCACGTACAACGGCGACCACACGGTCGTGCAGCCGGCCGAGGGCGCACCGACCGACTCCTACACCGACGTCTACGGCCAGGTGTCCAAGGTCGTCGAGCACAGCGGCACCTCCACCTACACCACGTCCTACGGCTACAGCGACAAGGGCGAGCTGAAGCAGATCACCGACACCCGCGGCAACAGCACCCTCTACACCTACGACTGGGCCGGACAGCGCCTCACCACCGATGACCCGGACGCCGGCACTTCGACGACCGAGTACGACGTGAACGGCCGGATCAGCAAGACGACCAGCAACGGTGCCAAGACCGTCCTCAGCTACGGATACGACAACCTCGGCCGCAAGACGGCCATCTCCAGCGGTTCGGACGAACTCGCCGCCTGGACCTGGGACGGCCTGAACATCCCCAACGGCAAGGGCCAGGTCACTGCGACCACCAGCCGTGACGCGGCGGGCAACACCTACACCACCAAGGCCGGATCCTTCGATACACGAGGCCGCGCCCTGAGCAGTACGGTCACCCTCCCCACCGGTGTCAGCGGCCTGGCCGGCGACTACACCACCTCCCTCACCTACGACGCCGCCGACCACATCACCAAGGTGGCCTACCCCGCCGCGGGCGGCCTTGCTGCGGAGACGGTGACCACGACGTATGACGAGTACGGTCACCCGGACCGTCTGACCAGCACCCTTGGCACCTCTGTCTACATCGACGGCACGGCCTACGACGCATACGGCCGCCTCGTGGAGCGCAACTACGGCGCCGAGTTCGGCGGCAACGGCATCCAGGCCCAACGCCGCTACGCCTACGACGACAGCAACGGCACCCGCTGGCTGAAGACCATCGCAACCACCACCTCGGTGAACGAGCTGGTCACCGAGGCCCAGAAAGACACCTACGACTACGACCTGGCAGGCCGCCTCACAGAGCTGCGCGAGCAAGCCGGCGGCCAGAGTGCTCAGTCGCAGTGTTTCCGCTACGACGACCAGAGCCGTCTGACGCGGGCGTTCACCCACGCCACGGCAGGCATCTGCGCGAACACCGCACAGACCACATCCGACTACACGGGCACGAGCCCCTACCAGACCGCCTACACCTACGACCGCATGGGCAACCTGCAGTCGACCACGGACACCAACTCGGCCGGCACCGCCACCCTGCGCGACTACCTCTACCCCGGCTACGACGACGCGGGTACCTGGACGACGGCCAACGCGGACTGGCCACACGGCGTCCGCAAGATCCTCAACAAGACCGGTACCACCACCAACCGCACAGACACGTTCACCTACGACACCGACGGCACGATGCTCCAGCGCATCGAGCAAGGAACAACCGCCGCGGCCAAGACCACCGTCGACTACACCTGGACCAAGCTGGCCCAACTGTCGACGGTCAAAACCACCAAGGCCAGCGGCAGCGAACTGACCCGCTACGCCTACGACGCCGACGGCAACCTCCTGGTCCGCACGACCCCGGCCGAGACCGTCGCCTCGCTCGGCGGCACGGAACTGCGCACGGACAGCTCGACGGTCACCGCGACCCGCCACTACACCGTCGGCGGCGCGACCGTGGCGATGCGCACGAGTGAGGGCACCACCGCCACCAACGGCAAGCTCACCTACCTGACCGCCGACACCCAGGCCTCCACACAGATCGCCGTCGACGCTTCCGCAGGGACGTCCACCCGACGCCGCTACACCCCCTTCGGCGACGAACGCAGCGGCGCCCTGCCCACCGGCACGGACAACGGCTTCCTGGGCAAGACCGAAGACACCAGCACCGGCCTGTCCCTGCTCGGCGCACGGGCCTACGACCCGGGCCTCGGACGCTTCCTCAGCCCGGACCCGCTCAGCGCGCCGTACGAGCCGCAGAACCTCTCCGCCTACAGCTACAGCGTCAACGACCCCATCAACCGCTTCGACCCCAGCGGCCTCATGGACGCCGATGTGGGCAGCTCCTGCACCAACGACTGCGAAGAGCACAAGAAGTGGGTCACCGAGACCATCATCGGCGGGTCGTGGCAGCAGGAGGGCGATTCCGGCGTCGACCTCAACAACGACGGCTACGTCGCCATCTACCCCACTGTCCACGTTCCCGTCGGCTGGGACCAGGCACAGGTCTACATCCAGGCCTTCTACGACAAGATCGACGAACTGTGCCACTACGGCCGGGAATCCTGCGCCGACAGTTCGGGCCCCCTGGACGCATCGGCAGTCAACGGCGCGAAGGGCAACGCCTGTGTGGCGGCAGGCCGGGACTGCGCCAAAGGATTGAACTGGGGCGAGAGTGCTGCCATGGTCGGCGGCTTTGCGGCCGCCGCGGAGGGCGGGGAAGGCCCGGCAGGCGGCTTCGGATTCGGCGGCATACGTTCCAAAAACAAAAAGAGTGGCTGCAGTAAGTGCTTCCTGGCAGGCACCGACGTCCTCATGGCCGACGGCACCACCAAGGACATCGAGGACATCGAACCCGGCGACAAGGTCCGGGCCACCGACCCCGAAACCGGCGAAGCAGGTGCCCGCGAGGTCACCCGCCTCATCGTCACCCAGGACGACAAACACTTCAACGAACTGTCCATCGCCACCGACGACGGCATCGACCAACTGACCGCCACTTACGAGCACCCCTTCTGGTCCCCCTCCCAGAACACCTGGACCGAAGCAGGCGACCTCACCCCCGGCATGACCCTGCTCACCGACGACGGCGACACGGTCATCGTCACCGGGAACCGGGCATACACCCAGCACGCGACCACATACAACCTCACCGTCGATGACCTGCACACGTACTATGTGCTGGCGGGACAGACTCCGGTCCTGGTTCATAACTCCAATGGGTGGTGTGGCCCCGGCTTTAGAACGGCATCGGAGGCTGGCATCAGTCCGAATGATGCCAAGCGAATCCAGAATGCCGCTGACAAGGCGGGGCAGCCAATCATTGTGGTCGGAAGCCGCGCCGGGAATGGGAATCTAAACCCGACTTCGGACTGGGATTACATCTTGACCGGTTCATCCAGAACCCGTCACAGCGTCAAGAATTCGCTGCCCCGGGGGACGGGGGATGGTGAGGGGAGTGGACGTGGTCGGGACTTCTATCAGAGCTACAACCCGAACAGTCCCAGAAGAGATTACACGGTGTTGGATAGGAGTAAACCCTACGTCGTGTTCGAACCTAGGGGTTAGGTGAATGGATTGCGAACCTCGGAGCGAATCATCAATGAGGTGGCTCAAGGGATGCGCGGCCTGGACGATGCCGCCGACTGGTTCTCATCGCTGGACGAAGAGGGCCAGGATTCGGTTCTGCGCGAGATTGTTCTTTACTTGATCCAGGTGCATGTCACTGCACAAGACGGGCGGGATGGCCTCGCGCGTTCAGGCGTCAAGGCAACCATGACCCCTGCAGTCCTAATTGTTCGGGAGCCAATCCTCGAACAAGTAGGAAAGATTGCAAGCTTGCCGCCAAATGAATATCTCAAGGCTTTCCGTGTTCTGTTGTCTACGTTCGCAGTGGCTGACACGCGACGAAGGGAAACGGAGTGCCGAGGAACTTGTAGCCACGCCTGGCACAACCTGTCGTAAGCGTCGATGCCATGGCGCGCCGAGGGTAAATTGCCAAGGTTTTGAGAGTTCACTCGGGCGCACACTGGGAGCCCCCGCCAAGTCGGTAATCGGCGGGGGCTCCCGGGCGTTTGACGGCAACGCTGACGGCAACGTCAGCGGACGAGCGTTGCGGCAGGCGGCTCGTCAGGGGGTTCCTCGGCGTGGCCGAGGACGCCGCTCAGGGAGTCGATGGCTTGTCGCCAAGGCGACCCGCTGGCGCGGGTCGCGCGCGGCACGGCCGCCCACCCGGCCCGCTCTCGGCTCCGCCACCGCGGGCCGGCCAGCGACCAGGCCGCGCAGAGACAGCGCAGCGGACGACCGGAAACGCACAGAAAGCCGCGGACCGCTCCGGCGATGCCGAGTTCACGCATCAGGCGTTCGACGGTGCAGCGGGCCACCGCGACATCCTGACGGTTCAGGTGCCGCCATACCACCGTGGTCGTTCCGGCTCTGGTGGAGACCTACGAACGCATGGACCCCCGCCTACGCGGCACGTTGACCTGGGATCGCGGCATGGAACTGGCTGCCCACAAGCGTCTAAGCGCTAACACCGGTGTCGACGTGTTCTTTGCAGCCCCGCGTAGCCCCTGGCAACGTGGCACCAACGAGAACACCAACAAGCTGCTCCGGCAGTACCTGCCCAAAGGCATGAACCTGTCGACGTTCAGCCAGGACGACCTTGACGCCATCGCGGCGAAGCTCAACAACCGTCCACGTAAGTGCCTGGGATTCCGCACACCAGCCGAAAGCGTTGCCTTGACCGGTTGAATCTAAGGCGGCTTTTTTCAGGAAGGTGACTTCCATCTCCAGCTCGCGGTTGCGTCGTTCGAGTTCCTTCAGGCGCGCCCGCTCGAGCACCGTCAAGTCCGCATCGGGAGCCGGTTCCTGCTGCTTCTGATGCTTCTTCACCCAGCCGCGTAGCGTCTCCGAGTTCAGATCAAGCTCCCGGGCGACTTCAGAGATCGTCTTGCTCGACCTCAACGCGATCTGAACGGCTTCCTCGCGGAACTCCGGTGAGTACTTACTGGGTGGCGCCACTTCTTCCTCGTTTCCTTGTTCAGGACAACCCTATTGGGTGCCTGTCCGGAAACTTCGTGGCCCCTCAGAGCGCCGAAGAAGCCATGCCGGTAGGACATGTTCGCCCTTCCCGGGGGCAGGTGCTCCGCAGAACACGCATGTCTTGGACATGGCTTGAGGCTACTCGTCCGCGTCCGCCCAATGTGCGGGCATTTTCTTGGCTCGGTCAGCGTGGCAACTTCGTGGTGCGTCCGGGGTGGGCGGCGGAGATGTCGCACCACCGGACTGGCGCGGTCCAGGGCTCGCTCGCGTGTCCGTTGTCAGTGCTGCCTGAGAATCTGACGCGATGCCACGTATCCCACAACAGATCATCCGCGAAGTCATCATGGCGAAGTGGGCCGAAGAGATCGGCCCCGAGGCGGCTCGCGCGAAAGCGATATCTGACCTCCAGGCCGGAGCTGTGCCGCCGTGGCAGCAAACAGCGATCAGACTGACCTCCTACCTCGTACGCAAGCGACTGCGTGACGAACTGCCGGAGCCGGAGAAGGAGGGCGGCCGGCTGTACGTCCTGGGCTTCCAGGGCCTACGCGCAGTGGTGAAGGTTGGGTCCACCGGGGCTCCTGAGCAACAGTTCGACAAGTACGAGACTCAGGCGCGCAACCTCGGATACGCCCTGGTCGACGGATGGGTCTCCGCCCCCGTCGGGACCAGGAGTGAGACATACCGGCTGGAATCCATGATCCTCACGAACCTGCACCACGTCTTGAACGGACACATCGACGGCGGCCGGATCTTCGAGTGGTTCCACGGCCACGACTACGAGCGGATCAGGGAACTTGTGGAAGACCCGACCGCGCTCTTCCACCTGACGCTCAAAAGGGCCTTGGCTAGGTAGGGCTGCAGCACGTCGCGGCGCCTATTGATCCGAAACGGTAGATGTTCTGGGTCGTTGATCTCTGCGTGAGTGAACTGGTGGGGGACGCACGGCAGTTGTCGCCGTCGGCGCAGGAGGCCCTTCGACGCATTCGTGCGGGCGAGCGGTTCACCGCACGGCCGCACGAAGTGGCCTTACTGGCTCTAACAAATGCGGGTTGATCATGTGACGATCTACTTGATCGCTTGTTGATGTGGGCATGGGGAAGCGTCAGTCGCGACCGTGGATCGTGTCGGATGAACTGTGGTCGCTCATCGAGCCGTTGCTGCCCGAGCCGCCCCCGAAGCAGGTCGAGGGCAGACCGCGAGTGCCCGATCGTCAAGCCCTGTGCGGGATCTTGTTCGTCCTGCACACCGGCATCCAGTGGGAGTACCTCCCGCAGGAGCTCGGCTTCGGATCGGGCATGACGTGCTGGCGGCGCCTGGCGGCCTGGAACAAGGCCGGCGTCTGGGACCAGCTGCATCAGTTGCTGCTGAACAAGCTGCGCTCGAAGAACCAGCTGGACTGGTCGCGGGCGGTGATCGATTCCTCCCATGTCCGGGCCGCGCGCAGGGGCCCAAAAGCGGGCCCAGCCCGGTCGACCGCGCACGCCCGGGCAGCAAGCACCACATCATCACCGACGGCCAGGGGATCCCGCTCGCGGTGTCTTTGACCGGCGGAAACCGCAACGATGTCACCCAACTGCTGCCCCTGTTGGACAAGATCCCGGCAGTGGCCGGAGTCGTCGGGCGGCCGCGCAGACGGCCGGACATGCTCTTCGCCGACCGCGGCTACGACCACGACAAGTACCGACGGCTCTTGCGGCAGCGCGGCATCAGGCCCGCGATCGCCGAGCGTGGACAGCCGCACGGGACGGGACTGGGCACCTTCCGCTGGGTCGTTGAGCGGACGATCTCCTGGCTGCACGGCTTCTGCCGCTTACGGATCCGCTGGGAACGACGCGACGACATCCACGAGGCCTTCCTCGGACTTGCCGTCTGCCTGATCACTCACCGGCACGTCCAGAGGCTTTGTTAGGGCCTGTAAAGCCAAGCAGGTCGCGGGCGGGGCCGTCGGCACCGGAGTGGGAGCTGTTCGACTGACCGTGCGCGGGGACGGGCCCGTAGGCACTGAAGACCGAACTGCTCGGGAGTCCCGGCGAAGTCCTTCGGCAAGTCGGGCAGTCAGGCGGCCTGACCGAGGTCGGCGGCGGTCAGGTCCTGCTCGCGCAGCGGGGTGAAATCGATGTCGAGCGTCGGGTCGTACGCCTGAGGCTGGATGCCGAGTTCGTGTGTGCTGTACTCGCCGAACCGGTTGATGTGCTCGGTCAGGTACGGCGAGATGTGCGCCAGGTCTTCCGGGTCGATCTCCCAGCCCTCCTCCAGCAGCTGCCGCACGATCTCCGCGATGTCCAGGGCGTTGTCGTCCGACGACGCGCTCGACGGCTTCGGCGAGGTTGTGGAGCAGGTGCCAGGCGTCGGCCACTTGCCGGGCCTGTGGTGCACCGGCGTGGGCGCCGTCGCGGAAGGAGCCGGCACGGTCGCGGCAGACGACCCTTACCTCAGGGTGCTCGCGAAGCCAGGCCGCGAAAGTGTGCGCGGTGCGATCCGCGAGAACATCGACGGGGCGCCGGGTGTTCATGTCGACCAGGATCGTCGCGTAGGTCCGACCGCGGCGCACGGCGAACTCGTCGACGCCCAGACACGGGACAGATTCCGGCGCCGGGACGGGCAGTGCGCGCAGCAGGCGGAGCAGAGTGTCCTTGCCGGTGGTCACAGCCAGGCGCCCGCACAGATTGACTCCCGCACGTCCGCCCAGAAACAAGGCGATGTCCGTGAGTTGAGTGGTGAGCGCGTTCGTGCGGCGGGCATGTCGACGAGTCAGGTCCGGTATCTGCTCGGCGAACGTCCGACGCCCGCAGCTGCCGTTGCCGCACACGAGGCGACGTGCCCGCAGATCGAGTCGCACCTGACGGCCGGCGACGGGACGGTCCGCCAGACACCGCTGGTAGTAGCAGTGCACACGCGAGGATCTCCATCCACATCCCGGACAGGCGGCCGACCCCACCGTTGACCGCACAGTAAGCCGGACCTCGGTGTCCCCAAGAACCACTGCTTCTACCGCCGCCCCAACCCGCGGAAGAAGAAGGTCGGCGAGGCGAACCACATCCCCCACGCCCAGGTGATGCCCACCCACTCTTGATCGTCACCACCCCCAAATCAGCGACAGAGCCCGGAAGTTGAGCCAGAACCCCGCTTCGGGAGGCACTCGGCACATCGATGATTCGACCGGTGACACTTCCCATCGTGGCGGTGCGCGGTCCCGCGCAGCGGATGAAAAACACGTTGGCCGCTCCGACGCGGAGCTGCGACGATGCTCCCCGTTTCTCTAGCGGAGGGCATTTGCTCGTTTTCGTGTGTGCTGGGTGTGGTGCCAGGCTGACCAACCCGCTGTCTCAGGTAGAGCTGCCGGTCCATGCCCATCAAAAGTACGGGAACGGAATTCAGCTCCCGGTACTCATGGAGACGGGCACGTTTGCCGTGGAACCGGAGCCCTGGGGGCACCCGTGGCGGAGGTGGGAGGAGATCGATCCAGAGGAGGCGGCAGCCCGCGGCATCCACGCTCCGGTCTACGCCTTGTCCGGCGGCCCACCCGGCACCATCGTCATCGCACCCGGGGATACCCGCGGCACCGTGCTCATTCCGGAACAAGCCGGCGGCTACTGCTGCGGCCTCGACTGGGGTGACGGCCTCAACATGGCTTGCGAGGCGTGCGGTCTGCCCGTGGCGAACCGCATCGACGACTGCTCACTCTGGCAGGCGGTCTGGCTCGCGCCGTACGCCGTGCACCGCCTGCCCGTCGACGGCGCCGACATCGCAATCCTCTCCTGGGCGGAACTATTGGTGGAGGGGAAGGCCACGCCCCCGAGCGTGCCGATCGCGAGATGGGGCTCGCTGCTCGGGCTGGACCACTGGTGGTCATGGAGCCCGCAATGGGAGGCGGCAGCCGGCCGGGCGCTGGCCCACCTGCTGGCCGCCTCAGACGGCCGACCGGTGGCTGTCCCGCATGGCCTGACCGCGGAAGTGTTCCAACGCGCCCTCGACGTCCTGCTGCCCGCGGTCCAGCCGGCACGGCGCGCCCTCCTGGCCGGCCCCGGCCTGCCCGCCCGAGATACGGACGCCGACATAGTCATCGTGCCGACCCACCCACAGACGGGGGAAGTCTGGAGCCAGGACGGCCGGGCCGTATCGGCATACCCGGTGCCGCTGCCGTTCGGGGTGTGGATGTGGATGGCCTTCCCCGAGCCACACCTCCACCTCCCCGTCTCAGGAACCATGCCCGACGGCGTTCTCCGCGACGACCCGCCCGCGCCGCGTCCCCACCACCCGTTTCGGGCCGACCCGGGAACCTTCCAGCACACATTGGTTCGGTTGCCGGCCGTCCGCAGCCCGTGGCTGCGCGAGATCCTGGAGAACCTCACGCACCACATGCGCGCCGGCCTCTTCTGAGCCGACTGGCAGGGGGCGCCGGTACTCACTCATCGGAACTGCCGCAATCGAACAGAGCCGGCAAGTGGTGCCTCCCGAAGTGGTGAACCTCTGCCATCCGTTCTCGGGCTCTGGTCCACTCTGTGTGGCCGCGTACGCAGTGTGACTGTCGATCTTCTCGTGAGGGCGGCTGAGATAGCCCGAAAATCGCTCGGCCGGTGTGCCGTGTGGTCGACAGTGCTGCGCCGTGAACGAAGTACGGCCCTGCCTCGAGGAGTTGCTGTTCTCCTCGCTGAAGAACGTGTTGGTGGAGTCGGTCGAGATGACCGACATGGACGTCCGGATCGAGGCCCTGAGCACTGCCCGGCAGGCGACTTGCCCGGGATGCGGTTGCCTGTCGGGACGAGTACATGGCTCCTATCTGCGATTTCCCCGGGATCTGCCGACCGCGGGTAAGCCCGTCGTGGTGGCATTGCGGGTGCGCCGGTTCGTCTGTGCGGAGGGCTCTTGTCCGCGTAAGACCTTCGCCGAGCAGGTACCGGGGCTCACTCGCCGGTTCGGCCGGCGGACGGAACGGCTGCGATCGACGCTCGTCTCGGTCGGTCTCGCGCTCGCAGGCCGGGCCGGGGCCCGCATGACGGACGTCGTCGGGGCGCCGGTCAGCCGGAACACGTTGCTGAGGCTGATCGCCTCGCTTCCGGATCCGCCCACTGCCACGCCGCGTGTGGTCGGGGTGGATGAATACGCCCAGCGCAAGGGCCGGATCTACGGAACGGTGCTCGTCGACGTCGAGACACGTCGTCCGATCGACCTGCTGCCCGACCGGGAGGCCGACACGCTCGCGGCCTGGCTCGCCGAGCGTCCCGGCATCGAGATCGTCTGCCGCGACCGCGCCCCCTTCTTCGCCGACGGTGCCACCCGCGGCGCCCCGCAGGCCCTCCAGGTCGCTGACCGGTGGCACCTTTGGCACAACCTGGGCGAAGCCGCCGAGAAGTGCGTCCACCGGCATCACGGCTGCCTGCGCCCCTTGCCGGTACCACCGGAGGAACCCCAGGTGGAGCTGGAGTCGGCAGCGTCATCGCCCTGGCCGACAGGGCACCGATTCGCCGAGCGCACCCGTGCCAAGCACGCCACTATCCACGCGCTCCTCGACGCCGGACACAGCAAGCGGTCCGTCGCGCGGCAACTCGGCATGACGCTCAACACGATCCTGCGCTTCTCTCGGGCCACCACCCCGGAGGAGATGTTCACCGGGCAGTGGCAAGACCGTCCGACCAGGCTCGACGCCTATAAGCCCTATCTCCATCAGCGCTGGCAAGAAGGCTGCACCAACGCCTGGAAACTATGGGAAGAGATCAAGGAACAGGGCTACCCCCGCAGCTACGCAAGCGTCCGCGCCTACGTCAGCAGGAATCTGCGCGGCAAGCCTCAACCGGTCGGCCCCCGCCCGCCATCGGCCCGCGCCGTCACACGCTGGATCCTCACCCGCCCCGACAGACTGCCGGAATGCGACCGGATCCAGCTCAAGGTGCACTTGGCCAGCTGCCCTGAACTGACCGTGCTCGCCGAGCATGTGCGTTCCTTCGCCCGCATGGTCACCGATCTGCAGGGCGAGCGACTGCCGGAGTGGATCGAATCCGCCCAAGCGGCCGCCGACCTGCCCAGCCTCAGCCGGTTCGCCCAGCACCTCGAACGCGACCTCGACGCCGTCATCGCCGGCCTCACACTGCCCTGGAGCTCCGGCGTCGTGGAAGGTCATGTCAACCGGATCAAGATGCTCAAGCGCCAGATGTTCGGCCGCGCAGGATTCGAGCTCCTCCGAAAGCGAGTCCTGCTCTACGAGTAAGGAGCAGGTCAGGAGTCTTCCTCGACGAGGCCGAACCCCACGGGGAAGCCCTCCAGGAATTCGCGGCGCGCTGGATCCAGCTCCTCCTCGGCCAACGAGTGCAGCAGTTCGATGAGCTCGGTTCGCTGATCACTCGACAACTGCGTCACCAGGTGGGCAACGCCCTCCAGGACCTTGACCGCGTCATCCTGGTTCATCTGGTCGTCGTCGCATCCCTCAACGAACCAGAGGACATCGACCAAAGCCTCCGCCAGAGCACGGGTCAGCGACGAGTACGCAGACATCGACAGAGTTTCCCAACAGACGGCTGACAGAGTGAGATCAATCTCAGCACATGCCACTGACATCACTGTCGGTGAGGCGGCCACACAGAGTGGACCAGAGCCGACACTCGTGAACAAAGTCATTTCGTCTAGTGCTGTGCCCACATAGGTTCACCGGCATGGCGTGGCAGCGTGCCCAGTAGGCGATCCATTCCCGGGCCGCCCGTCCGTGGACGAGGCAGCGGTGGTGGGTCAGTTCCTCGCCGAGCCGCCGCGGGGGAAGCGAGGTTGTCCGGCCGTTGGTGACGGTGTGCCCGCTCCAGCCCGGCCGCCCTCGCTCCCGCTCCTGGCTGGGCCCACTCGCCACTTCGCCCGTCGGCAGTATCCGCCCCGACGGGTGACTATGGGCTGACGTGACTTGTGCAGGGTCGGCGAGCGCGCGGTCAGAACCAGCGCAGGCAGTGCGGGGGACGGTCGGCGCGGAAGAGGGAGTCAGCGAGGGTAGCCGCGCCTGGGCGGTGGGCTTGGATGTGTCCGGCACGTACGAGCGTGCTCGGGGCGGTGCCCTGCGGCTGGGGGCTGAGTCTGGTCAGCGAAGGCGGCCGTGGCGCGGATCACCGGCAGTTGCGTCGGGGCACAGTTGACTGAGCGGGTTGCCGGGCCCGGCCTTGCGAACCCGGCCGCACCGTCCGGCGCTCAGCCGAACAGCGGTGCCAGCGCGCTTTCGCCTGCGACGATCCGCCAGGCGGGCACGCGCACCGTCCGGCTCACGGGGCAGTGTTTGGCCCCATGGCCTCCGGAGGACAGTCCGGCGAGCAGGTCGCCTCGCGCGTGGGGTCGACCGATGGCACGGCACCGCCCTCACCGTGCTCGGACTCCGAGGTCTGTCCGTCCGCCTCTGGGCAAGTTTCGGCTCCTCCTTGAGGTGGGGCGTCGCCAACACCGTTACCGCTCGCAGGCGAAGGGCCTCCTGCGTCGACGGCGGCAACCGCCCTGGGGCGCCCACCAGTTCACACGCATAGGGATCAAATATCTACAACACCTACCGTTTCATCTCGATTGCACCCCAGAAGGCGGTTGTTGGGGTGACCGGCTGTGCTTCTTCGCCTCTGGAATGACCTGTTGGCCTGAATGGATTCCCGTCCGGCAAACCATGACTTTGAGCACGGTGTGTTGCGTGTGGGTGTGGTGTGGTTGCGGGCGGCGCGTACATGCCACAAATTCACAAAGGGGATTGATGAGACACTTACGTTTGTCGGCGTGGCGGCATATAGCCGTCGGCGCCGCGCTGGCGTTACTGGCGGGGGCAGGCACTGCAGCAGCGGCCCCTACGCCGCCTGCGCCCGGTGTGGGGGATTCTCCGGCGGCGGTGGCCGCGGCCGGGCCGCAGGATCTGGGGGCCATCGCGGCCGGCGGTGAGCGGCCGGTGTCGGGCAGGAACCCGTCGGCCGGCCCCAAGTTCTCCAAATCGGGCACTGTCTGGAGGGTCATCAGCCCGCAGGTGGTGCTGCGGAACACCGTGACCGACGCTGACGGCGACACCTCTAACCTGACGTTCCAGGTGTACACAACGAACGCGGACGGTACCCCGAAGGCTCAGGTCGACATCGACGGGCCGGGCGAGCACGATGTGCTGGTGTCGTCGTACGTGGTTTCGGGCGGCACGGCGAGAGTGACAGTGCCGTACGGCAGGCTGAAGACCGGCGTGCTCTACACATTCCGCACTTCCGCCTACGACGGCAGTCTCTACGAGACAGTCTGGTCGCCTTGGGCGAACTTCCGTATCGAGCCGTACGTGAAGTTCCCCGCCGCGCAGACGTCGTCGACGATCGACAAAACCGCACAGGAGATCATCGAGTTCACCCGGACAAATCCGGGGCCGGCCCTGCCGACGTTCGATGCGAACGGGGCGGTGAAGCGGGAAGCCACGCAGGAGCGCACCTGCGGCAAGCAGGACACCCAGGGGCGCAAGCTGTGCATCGAGCTGTCCCCTCCCACCGCGGAGTCACAGGTGCGCGCAAAGAAGCGTGCCGAAGCGCTGCGCACGGCTGAGGAGGCGAAGGCCCGCAAGGCTGGCAAGTCCCCTGCCGAGGCAGCCGCAGTGGCGGCTGTCGCACCTGCTGTGGAACTGGTCGACTGGTGCTGGGACAAGCCGGTCGGCAAGGACTATATGAACCGCACCGAGGCATGCCTGAAGCACATCGGGTCGGCAACGCTGGTGTTCGTCGACGCGGACAAGAATGCGGAGATCGGCTTCGCCAAGTTCGACATCGAGCAGCGGATCAAGGCGTACCCGAACAAGGGCGCGTCCGGGTCGAACTTCGCAGAGTTCGATCAGCAGATCGCCATCATGCCGGTCTCGATCGACCAGGCGCTGGAAGGCGTCACGATGAAGTGGAACGTCGGGTCGACGTGCCAGTCGTGTGTGACGTCGAGCATGAAGTGGACGGACGGACAGAACAACAACGCCGGATCGACCGCGTACTGGAACGTGGACGACGGTCCGCCGTACGGCGACCGATGGGGTCGGGTAACGACGCAGTGGAACGGCTCGGGCAAGGAGACCATCGGCCTGGGCTGGTCGGTGACCGCGACCGTGGACGCCAGCAGCACCGCAATTGCGACGGCGAACTTCGGAACCTCCGGGATCGACGAGGTAAAGGAGCTTGCGCCGCGCTGCGACGACTGGGTGGCTGGCTCGGCGCCGGGATGCGTGCTGCCGTACTTCAAGCCGACCTGGACGCTGGACACCAACAAGTACCCGGCCGCCGGGGGGTACTACTGGTATATGCAGCAGGTGATGCCCGATCACGCCGGCTCCAAGCGGTGGGACTCACTGATGCACTACTTGGGCCCGGACACCCCTGAGAAGAACAGCGCCGGCAATCCGTGGAACTCGAACAACAGCCGTGATCGCGTGTGTGACAGCACCTGGAGCGTGCACCCGTCCGATGCGTCGGTCGGGTCGGTCGACTGTGACGAGTACGCGATGGCCTCGACGCACGAGTCCGGCGGCTATCCGAAGAGCGTCAACCTGGTGACGTCGGGCAGCAAGTGCGCCCAGTTCTTCACCGACAAGATGGGCGATGCTTCGGCGAACTTCGGCCTCCACGCGGACACCCGCACGGCGACGAACGGGCCGAGCGGTACGGAGCGGTGTGGGCGTGCGGCGATCCCGAACCTGCAGAATGAGCAAGCGTTCAGCGGGTTTCCGGCCCCGACGTGGCGGCTGCTGGACGCTGACGGATTCTTCGTGACCCTTCCGGGGTTCGAACACTGCACGTCAACCGCGACTACCTGCACGTGGCGCAAGATCGGCTGACGTAGCCTGAGTGCCAGCAGGTGAAGCAGGAAGGGGGCGGCCCGCAGGGCTTGCCCCCTTCTCGCGGATACGGTCAACCGGTCAGGGGCTGCCACCGGTCTTCCAGTGCGGAGTCGATCCTGCTGCCCCAGACCAGCGCCCCGCCGACTAGGCCAGGCTTGTCCCGGGTGGCCAGGGCCGGGTGTTCGAGCATGTCGGCCGCCTCTTCCAGGTAGCTGACCAGCGTGTCGAGCTCGTCGCCGGGGCCTTCGTTGTAGCGGGACCAGCGGCCCAGATAACCGGTCGAGGCATCCAGGTACAGGCCCGAGGTGCCGTCCGCCGCGCCGTGCGAGACCACCGGAATCCAGGTTGCCTTCCACACAGTGATCCGCTCCTCCTCGGGGCGATCGGCGTTGAAGGTGTCCTCGTGGGCCTGGGCGTCCAATCGCTGCCGGTAGGCGGCTGCCGCCGCGTCCAAAGTCATCAGAGCCTCACCGCCCGGAAGACACCCCCATCCCCAGCCGTTGGGCCCGTCGTCGCCCGCCGTCAGCAGCCACAGGACGTGCAGCTCGACGGGTATCCGGATGCCGAGGTCGTCTTCCAGTGCGGCGATGGCGGCGGGGCCGGCGCCGGCGCGGAGCGCGGCGTAGGAGTCGGGGGCGTTGTGCTGGAGCCAGCCGGTGATGCGCCGCCAGGCATCGGCGACCTCCCGTACGGTAACCGCGGCGGCGGCAGGATCGGCCGGCCGCTCTTGGTCTCGGCCCTGCTCCTGGTCTTGGTCTTGGGCGTCGGTGGTGGGCTCGGTGGAGCGGGCCACTCGCAGAAACCGGATCTCGATCCGGTCCGGCTCGCGGATGTATCCGACGGACAGGTCGGGACAGTCGTCGAACATGTCGCCGTCAACCGTCACCGTCAGGACGCCGGGCAAATCCGAGGGCCGGCCCATGTCCGGGTCGTCGGCCAGCTGTCCGGCCAGGGCCTTCAACGCGTAGGGGACGTCGGCCCCGAGCCGGGCGGCGGTGTCGCGTACGTCCGGCTGGATTTCGACCTTCACAGCCTGATGCTCCTTGCTGGTCGGATGGAGGACGGTGCTCCTCACACAGTAGGCCCCAGAGCTCACCGGCAGGTGGCGCAGCGGGCCGCGCACTCTAGCAAGAGGGCCCGTATGAGACAGCTGGGCAGCGTGTGGCAAACGCCTGCGGTGCAAAGGGAGTTGTGGACCGTTACGATTGAACCGGAGCCTTGACTCCCGCGGTCTGGCGCTGTTCAGCGACGACCAGCGGAAGGCCAGCACCGCAGTCGAAGGGGGCCGCGGGACAGCCACCCGCAGCTGTGTGACGACTGCAGGCACTGGGCGCCGGAAGCGGAGCGGCAGGCCCCCGAGGACAAACGCGAGTGCCAGGAGCAGGAGCGCCGGGAAGCGGAGAGGGCTCAGACCGGCCAGAAGTTCGGCGCCGGGTCCTCCCGCTTCCGGACCTGACCTGGGCAGGCCACCCCGGCAGCGCAGGCAGGCCCACGGCGACGGTGGGCAAGCCCGCGTTGTCGGTGGCGGCTTAAAGGCTGAACGCATGGACAGCGACGATGAGCTGCTGCTGCGCGGCCGGGCCTACGGCCACGACCCCGCTCACGGCCCGCGCCCCGGCCGCGCCTACGCCGAACTGGTCGGCAGGCCGCTGGACGGCCTGTTGCTCGGCACGGCGATCATCTTCGCCCCGGTGCTAGGTACCGGCTGATCGACGCCGTAGGCCTCCAGCGCGGCCGTTCCACCGGACTCGTGCGTGAAGGGCGACCCGGTCGGAGCCGACCGGGTCGCCCAGCAGTTCAGCGTCGATCAGGCGCGTGTCTGCCTGGCAGCCGAAGAGGTCAGTAACTGCATCCGCGACACATCGGTGCCGGGCGTGATCGGCCTGGCTGCAAGGCTGCATCGCGTCTCCTGACTCCGCCCGATCCGGCCTGCTGTGGCCTCACGGCAGGCCGAGGCCTGCGTCCCGGGCCAGGGCTACGGCTTCCGCGCGGGTACGGGCGCGGAGTTTGGCCAAAACGTCGCTGACCCGGTTGCGTACCGTCTTTTCGGAGAGGGAGAGGTGGCGGGCGATGGAGGCGTTGTCCAGGCCGCGGGAGAGCAGGTCGAGGATCTGCCGCTCCCGGTCCGTGAGATGAGGGAAGGGCAGCGTGTCCCGGGCCGTGTGCGGCGAGGCGAAATGGGCGAGCACCCGCTGGGCGATGCGGGGACCGAAGATGGCCTCGCCGCGTGCGGCGCCCAGCAGGGCCCGGTGCACGTCTGCGCCGTCGGCCTCCTTCAGCAGATAGCCGCAGGCCCCTGCGCGCAGGGCCGCGAAGACCGAATCGTCGTCCTCGTCCATGGTGAGGACTACGTCCGCGACCTCTGGATGGACCGTGGTGATCCGGGCGGTCGCCTCAAGACCGCCGACCCCGGGCATGCGCAGATCCATGAGCACGATGTGCGGCAGCAGCCGTGCGGTGGCGGCAATGGCTTCGGCTCCGTCGGAGGCCTCCCCGACGACGGTGACGCCGGGCAGGTCGCCGAGTACCGTCGCCATCCCGGCCCGGAAGATGGGGTGGTCGTCGACGACGAGGACGGTCACAGGCTGCGGTTGGCTCATCTCGCCCTCTCCTGTATCGGCGTCTCCCACGGGGCGCTCGCGGGTTGGTCAGGTAGTGGCATGTGTCTCCTACTGGGGAAGCGGCATCCAAGCCTGCACCGAGGTGCCGCCGCCCGGGGCCGGGGTGATCGCCAGCCGGCCACCGACCTCCGCCGCGCGTTCGCCCATGCTGCGCAGGCCCACGCCCGCGCGGTGGCGGGGCGGGATGCCGCAGCCGTTGTCCTCGACGGTCAGTACGAGAACTCCGGCGGTGACGTGGGCGGTGAGGGCGAGACGGCCTGATGCGCTGTGCTTGAGGGCGTTGCCCACCGCTTCGGCCGCGATTGCGTACGCCGCCACCTCGACGGAGGCGGGGAGTTCGGCGCAGGCAGCGGTGACCGAGCAGCGGCAGGTGGGAACGTCGTAGCCGGCGAGCAGTTCACGTAGCGCGCCTGCGAGGCCGAGCTGGTCGAGCACGGCGGGGCGCAGGCCGTTCACGACGGTGCGTAGATCACCGACTGTCGTGCGCAGCCGGTCCCGTACCACCCTGATGGCGTCCGCGAGCCCGGGGTCGGTGGCCCTGCGGGCCAGGGAGTCCAGTTGGTGGGCGGTACCGGCGAGGGAGGGGCCGACGCCGTCGTGCAGGTCGGCGCGGAGCCGGCGGCGTTCCTCCTCCCGGACGGCGACGATGTGGGCCCGGCTGCGGGCCACGTCCTCGACGAGCCCCGCCGCGTACGCGAGGGTCGCGGCCCGCGCCGCGACCTCCTCGGCCGCGGCCCGCTGCTGCGCGGTCCAGGGTTCGGCCGGACGCCGTCGGCCCAGGTGAAGTTCGCCGACCCGGCGGCCCAGCGCCAGGCAGGGCACGGTCCGCCAGCCCGCACCGGGAACGGGTATGCCGGAGGTCGCCGTCACGGCCGGTCCGGTGAATGCCGCATACGGCAGGCGCAGGGCGCGGCGGAGCTCGTCGACCAGGAGTCGCATGGCCTCGGCCGGTTCCGAGGCGGGGGCGAGGTGGCGGCCGACGCGGGCCATCACCGCGTACGGATCGTGGCGGTGTCCGAACAGCAGCCGGTCCACGGCCGATTGGACCGCCCCCCGCCCGGCTGCCGCAAGAAGCGCGGCCGCGGCAATCGCCGCCGTGCCGCCAAGCGAACCCGGCGCGAGGGTTCCCACGCCCGCGACGACAGCCAGATAGACGCCGAGAACCAGTCCGCTCAGCACGATGAAGACGATGGCCCGGCCGAGTACCACCTCGACGTCGTAGAGGCGGTGGCGCAGCATCGCCACGGCGATACCCGCCGGCGGGCCGAGCAGCCCGACCACCATCAGCAGGTCGCGCAGCAGCTTGGGTTGCCCGGCGGTGAAGCCCACGGCGGTGAGCGCGAGGGTCATCAGGAGACCGCCGAGCATCAGCCACTGCAGCTGGGAGCGCTCCACGCCGCGTGCCGCACGGGTGCGTAACACGATGAAGAAGCAGGCCGCGGCGGTGCCGGCGGCCATACATGTGGCGGAGGACGCGTACATGACGACGTGCAGCCACTCCCAGCCCTGTATGCCCAGCGGGTTGGCCAGGGCGGGCACCGGATCGGTGCCGCTCGGACGCAGCATCGCGGCGAGGGTGCCGGTCGTGGCGACGGCGATGACGGTCCACGCGAGGATCCGGCGCGGGCGGGTGCCGAGCCGTCCGTACGGGAAGAGCAGCGGCACCAGAGGGGTCGCGAAGTAGTAGCCGACGAACCCCCAGCACCCCAGCCAGGCCCCGAACTGCCAGCCGGGCAGGGGGTGTTCGGCGACCAGCTGTGAATACCCGGCGTAGTAGGTGAGCAGGTGGTACGGGCCGATCAGCGCGGGCGCCAGCATCGGCCAGACCAGCCGATTGTGCGGCTGGACGCGGGCCACCGCCGCGCCGAGCAGTGGCCACACCGTGCCCAGCACCAGATCGCTCCAGAACAGCTCGCTGAGCTCGATCTGCCGGGACAGCACTGCGTGCGCCGGCACGGTGGCAACGCAGCTCGCGGCGCCGACTCCCGCGACGGCGTACGCGGCACGGCGCAGCGCGCGGTCCCGTCGGCTTCCTCGGTCCCCCCGGCCCATGTGGACATGGTGGCGTACGGATATCCCGGGCGAAAGGGACTGGTGTCCCTGTCGCCCGGGACCCCGCCGCGTGGACAGTGCTGCTCAACCGTTCACATCCAGGGGAGCTGAGAGTCATGGCAGCAGTGGATCCGGGAGCAATAGCCGGCGCGGTTCGGTCCGGCGGCGGCAACGGACGGGCCAAGTGGCCGCTCTATGGGGTCGCGGCAGGCCTGCTCGGTGTCGTTGCCACGCTCATCACCGATCCGCGGACGGGCGTCGTGGAGACAGATCGCGTCGACGCGTCCATCCTGGACGAGGTCTCTCGCGGTGCCGCCCACCTGGGCCTGGTGGCGGGGTTCGCCACCGTCGCCCTCCTGCTCGTACTGGCGGCGGCCTGGCGCCGGCAGGTGGAACCGCGGGTGCCGGGCAGTACGGCGGCGCATGTGGTGAGCGGCGCGCTGACGGCCTCGGCGGCCGGGCTGACGTACGGATACGGCTGGAAGGGAGCGCTGGCCATCTATCTGCCGGCGGGCATGAACGGAAAGTCCTTCAGCGACGACGGCCTGTTCGTGTACTTCATGCTCAATGACTTCGGGGGCTACATCGGCTGGCTGGGTGTGATCGTGGCGGCCGGGGCGATCGCGTGGATGTCTCTGCGCGAACGCACGGTATCGCGCTGGATCGGCGTGCTGAGCCTGCTGCCGGTACTGGCGGTGACGGTCTTCGCGGGGGCGACCGGACTCCCCGGCTTCCAAGGCGTGGTCGGGCCGGTGTGGCTGCTGATCGCGTTCGCCGGACTCGCGGCCGGACGCAGCACGATCGTCCGCTGAGTGCCCTGCTCCGGAAGGGGCGTGCAGCGGTTCGGACGTAAAGCCTTTCCGCGACTGATGATTCAGGACTCACCGGATGACACGCCCCTCACAGACCGAGGCTCTGCCCCGACGAGCGGGATCGCAAGGACCCACCCATCAGCCACCCGGTGAAGCACCGGCTGGCCACCGCACGGAGGACACCACTATGCCCACCGCACGACTGCTGACTCTCACCTGCAACGCCACCGAGGACTGGACTGGGGACGACGAGATACTCATCAAGGTCTTCGGCACCCGCTACGGCGAGGCCTACCGACCCATGAACAACCATCAGACCTGGGACATCAACCTCGACGCCCCCTTCGGCACCAACTCGCGGATGCGTATCGAGGTCTGGGACAAGGACCTCGGCTGGTGGCTGGACCCCGACGACCTGCTGGGCGTGCACTACGTCAACGCCTCCCAGGCCGGAACCGGGCAGAAGTCGGCGGAATTCAACGCCGACGAGGCCAGCTACACCCTCGTCTACGAAGTGGTGGCCTGACCCGTCAACCGACCAGCCAGAAAGGAGCACATGAGCATGGCCACTGCAACAGAGCACGACAACTGGCCCGTGGTGTCCCTCGAACTCGCCAAGCGGGTCCCGCTGAACGCCGGCGCGGTAGACGGCCCCCTCCTCACCACCCCGACACCCCTCTTCGTCGGGGCGAACAGCATCGACATGGCATCGGTCGGCGCCGGTGCGCCCGGCGTGACGGTGCGGACATTCTGGTGGGGCTTCCACCTGCAGATCGACCACGCCACACTGCGGAAGATCCTCGACGCAGCGGACACCGTCAACGAACTGGTGGTCACCGTCGGCGGCACCATCCCCAGCCCCGTGCAGCCGTGGATCCTGCTGATCGGCCTGTTCGTCGCTGGTACGCACGAGGCGCTGCGCGCCCTCGACCGAGGGCAGGGCATCTACATCAGCATGAGCTGGTTCGCTCCGGGCGTCTTCGTGCCCACCTCAGTCTGAACAAACAAGCCACCCCTGCGGCCCGGGTTTGACATAATTCGGCAGCCTGGAGCTCTGAATCTGGGGTTTGACCTGCGCAGACATGGGTGGGAACGCCTGGAGGGCGC
>NZ_JAPWHT010000919.1:0-1153 GCF_027270795.1 Streptomyces sp. ActVer | reverse complement strand
CGCGCGGCGTCCGGGCGGCGGGCCGGGTCCTTGTCGAGGAGGCCGTTGATGGCGTCGGCCAGCGGCCCCGTGGCCGCGTTGGGCGCGGCCGGCGTGGCGTTGAGGACGGACTGGAGCGTCGCGGGCGTGTTGGTGCGGCGGAACGGCGACACGCCCTCCGTGGCCGCGTACAGGACCACACCCAGGGACCAGAGGTCCGAGGCCGGACCCGGGCGCTGCCCCAACACCCGCTCCGGCGCGATGAATTCGGGCGAGCCGACGAAGCCGCCGGTGTCGGTCAGGTTCGTCTCGCCCTCGATCTGGGCGATGCCGAAGTCGGTGAGGACGACCCGGTCGCCCGTGCCGAGCATGACGTTGTCGGGCTTGACGTCGCGGTGCAGGATGCCCGCCGCGTGCGCGGATTCCAGCGCGCCGAGCACCTCAAGGCCGATTCTCGCCGCCTCGCGCGCCCCGATCGTTCCCTCCTGCAGGGCGTCACCGAGCGAACGCCCGCGTACGAGTTCCATGACGATCCACGGCTGGCCGTCCACGACCGCGACATCGTGGACGTTCACGACGGCCGGGTGGTCGAGCCGGGCGGCGGCGCGCGCCTCGCGGCGCATCCGCTCGGAGACGTTGGCGCGTTCGCGTTCGGGAAGGTGATCCGGTACGCGCGGCTCCTTGACGGCGACCTCCCGGTCCACCGTCTCGTCCTTCGCCCGCCACACAGTGCCCATCCCGCCGTGCCCGAGTTTGCCGAGCAGCCGGTAACGGCCCGCGATGAGCCGACCGGCGCCCGGCTCCTGCGACGCCTGCTGGTCGGGCACGACCTGGGTGGGCGCGGCGTACGGGTTCCCGGGGTGCGGCACGGCGACCGGCGGCCGCGGCGGTTGCAGGCCGAAACTCGTTGGTTCGTCGGGTCCGTAAGGGGCTCCCCCGTTGTTGCTCATGGGTCCATCCCTATCGCGGCAAGCGCTTCGGGAGCCACCCTGGGCGCTTTCCAGTCACAGACCCGTGACGCACGGAGTCGCTTATGTTCCTTTTACGCAGGCGTGCGGCTCACGTGCCCGAGGGAGCGACTCCACCGGATCCTGGGCGGGTCACCGTGACGGTGGGCGCGGGGCTCGGGGGCGCGGAGCACGGGGTGGCCGGGCTCGTGGCTGGGCTCGGGGGC
>NZ_JAPWHT010000918.1:0-1167 GCF_027270795.1 Streptomyces sp. ActVer | reverse complement strand
CCAGGAGGAGAAGCCGGGGGAGGTAGAGGGGGAGGGCGGGGACGGAGAGGGGATGTCCGGCGGGAAGTGGTCGCCGAGGAGGACGTCGTAGCCGAGATCGGCGCGACCCCGCCAGTCGTCCGGGAGACGCAGGGTCGCCTCCGTGCCGGGTACGGGGCCGACGGCGAGCGCGCGGAGGGTCGTGACCCGGTCGGGGTCGAGGCGGCCGAGGACCCGGATCCGCAGCCCGGGACGGGCGCCCAGCCGATGGAAGTTGGCGGTGTGGGCGAGAGCGGGGTGGCTGTGCGCCGGGGCCAGCCGGAACGGTGCACCGGGGTTGGGCCGGCCGTCCGCGAACGCGTCGCCTCCGCAGGGCAGTTCACGGACCAGCAGATCCTCGCCGTCGGCCGCGGCGATCTCCACATCACAGCCGATCAGGGGACGGGCGTACCCGACGCCTTCGGGGTCACCTGTCCCTTCGTGATCACCGGCCCCTCCGGGGTCACCCACGAGCGACGCCGGGAACCGCACGGCAGCGGACTCTGCGAGCGGGCGGGCGAACACCGTCGCCGACGCGGCCTCGGTCCAGGGGCGTCCGGCGGCGAAGGTGGCACGGACGCCTCTTTCCGCAAGCAGGCGGCCCTCCGGGGAGACGGTCGCTCCCGAGATGATCAGGCCGCCGCGGGACACCCGGAAGTGGTCGCTCAGGAAGCTCCGGATGGCGACCAGGGCGGTACCGGCCCGTCTCGCCCGCGCCGGGCCGCCGGGCTGGACGTCGCGGAGCGTGTACCAGCGGCCGTCGTCGTCGATGAGATGCGTGACCACCCCGCCGAGGTCGTCGGCGCCGATCACCGGTTCGCGGCAGACGCCGTAGAGCCGCAGCGACCCGTCGGGGCGGTGGTTGCGTCGGACGGCGCCGATCAGCGCGGGCTCGGGGTCTCCGGCCTTCAACAGGTGTGCGACGAGGAGGAGTTCGCGCAGCGCGGTCACCAACTCGGTGAGTCTGCCCGGGCTGTACGGGTCGCGCGTCGTGCGCAGACAGCGCACCACGCTCAGGGCCGCGGCCTCCGCGCGATGGAGGCCCGTCAGACGTGCCGTGTGGGCGGCGCGCAGCAACTCGGCCTCAAGGACCGCTCCTGTACCGGCCGTTCCGGCCGAGAGTACGGCTGCCGCCGCGGTCCAGAGTCC
>NZ_JAPWHT010000917.1:0-1169 GCF_027270795.1 Streptomyces sp. ActVer | reverse complement strand
GGAGTCCCCTTGATGCGAGGCGTCTCGCAGCGGCTCGGCCTCGCCCCGTATCCGGAGATCATGGGCCGGGCCCTGGTCGACGAGGCCCGTCGGCGCGGAGCCGACCACCTGCTGGCCGCGGGCGACATCTCGGCCGGCGGCGCGCCGCGCGATCTGGCCGGGGCCAGGCAGATACTGGACGGCTTCGGCACGCACGGACAGGACTACTTCGTCGTCCGCGGGAACCACGACCGGCCGAGACCGAAGAGCGGCCACGACCCGTCCGGCGACAGCTTCCTGGGCGAATTCCCCGGTGGCGACGGACCCGCGTACTTCGCACGCGATCTCGGCGGGCTGCGGATCGTCGGACTGGACACCTACGAGAAGAGGGGCAACGGCGGCGACTCGGGCGGACTCTCGCCCGACCAACTGGCCTGGTTCCGAGCCCGGTTGAGGGAGAACAGGGACCAGCCGACCATGGTCTTCGGACACCACCCGCTGACCGTGCGCAACTCACTGTTCCCCGTGATGAGCGGGCAGCGCCTCAACCGCCGCCAGGCCCGCGCGATCCTCGACGCCTACTCCGTCGCTCCGGGTGTCTTCCTTCACCACGCCGGTCACACCCACCGCAACAAGCGCACCGTCCTCCCACAGGCCCGGCACGTCACACTGCAGGAGGTCAGTGCCGTGAAGGAGTACCCGGGCGGCTTCTGCCTGCTCCGGATCCACACGGGCGGCTACGCCCTCAACTACTACAAGACGAGCAGCGGACCGGCCCGGGAGTGGAGCGAGCGCAGCCGACGCGTGGCGGCGGGCCTGTGGCCCCAGCACGCCCTCGGGCGCTCGGTCTGCGACCGCAACAGCGTCACCACCCGCGACCTCTCGGGCATCACCCCGCCGGCCTCGCGAACTGTGGTCCGTGGTGCGCCCTGCCCGACGCAGCCGCGCCCGGACCAAGCCCGTTCCGGAGGCGGCCACTAGGTGTGCGGTCACAGGTGGCTGCCGCTGCCGTACGGGGCGTAGAGATCCAGCAGCCGGGTGCGGGCCGAGCGCAGACGGTGGGCGAGGATGTCGCCCACCCACTGGGCGACCGTCTGGCCCAGGGCGGGGTCGTCCTGGCACATCGCCCGTACGGTGGTGGCGTCGAACTCGTAGGCGCGGACCGGGCTCGTCGTCTCGGCGCCCAGGTG
>NZ_JAPWHT010000916.1:0-1179 GCF_027270795.1 Streptomyces sp. ActVer | reverse complement strand
CTGCGGCACGTACCGGACGGCTCCAAAGCGGAAGCGACGGACCGTGATCGGCTACACCACGACCGGGGACACGACCCAGAAGCCCGGCCAGGTCGGGTCGGTTGAGCGCCTTGCACAGCTCTTCACCGGTCACAGGCCGGGGCGTCTGCTTGTAGGCCTTCGGCAGCTCCTCGTGTGCCCCGCCCGAACACGAGGCGGGCTGCGGGGTGCTGACGTCGGACGGCATCACGCGTGGGCCCACCCACAGCGCGGCCGCGAGTGCCCCGAACACGGCCACGGCCGCAACGGCCTGGCCCCATGCGTTGTGGTCCTTCTCCGGAGTGTCCGGGCCGGGACGCGGCCCCGATCCGGCCTGGGCCTGGGCGGCAGCATCGACCGCCGCCCCGTCCGCGGAGGCTGCCGGGTTCGGGTTCCGGCGTGCGCGCAAGGCCCGGCGCCGACATCCTCCTCGTGCCCACCCATCCGCAGACGGGGGAGACCTGGACCCCGTCCGGCCCGGCCGCCTCGGCATACTCGGTGCCGCTGCCCTTCGGGATATGGCTGTGGCTGGCCTCCCCCGAGCCGTACTTGCCCGTCCCTGCGTCGGGCGGCATGCCCGACGGCGTCCTCCGCGACGACCCGCCCGCGCAGCGCCCCCGTCACCTGTTCCGGGCAGATCCGGGAGCGTTCCAGCACGCCCTGGTCCGGCTGCCGGCCGTCCGCAGCCCGTGGCTGCGCGAGATCCTGGAGAACCTCACGCAGCACATGCGCGCCCGCCTCTTCTAGTCGGCAGGCAGAAGGCGCCGACGCGGTCCTTGCAGCTCCCACCGGGTCAGAGGCCTACCCGCCACGGCGGGGGGACCTTCGAGGCGTACGACGTTCAGTGCCTCGGCGACCGCGCCCACAGCGGCGTCGAACTCCCGCCGTCGCGGCGCCTCGTCCGCGGTGCCGATGGCGCTCTGCCAGGCCGCCAACGCCTGTTGGGCACTGTCGGTGCAGCTCAGGTACGTGACGTACGCCGCCCGCCGCACCGCCCGCTGGTTCGCCAGGGTCTGTTCGGTGAGGGTCCGGCGGGCGACGCCGAGTTGGGCCGTGGCCCGGAGCTGTCCGGAGTCCCAGGCGGCGGTTGCCTGTTGCCGGCCGGCTTCCCATGCGGCCTCGGCCTGGCGCTCGCCCTCCGCCCAGGCGGCCTCGGCCTGG
>NZ_JAPWHT010000915.1:0-1181 GCF_027270795.1 Streptomyces sp. ActVer | reverse complement strand
GGTGCCCCGCACGCGCTGGCCTGCGCCGCGCTGCTGCCCTCGCGGGTGCGGCGGGTGGCGGCGATGGCGAGTCTCGCGCCGCCCGTCGCCGAGGGGCTGAACTGGTTCGACGGGATGGCGAGGTCCAACGTCGAGGAGTTCACCCAGGCGCTCACCGACCCCCTGGAGTTCGCGGACCGGCTCGCCGCCCGGGCCGCCGCGATCCGCGCGGACCCTGCGCAGCTCCTCGCGTCGATCAAGGACGGCCTCACCGACGCCGACCGCCGGATCGTCTCCACCCCGGCCGTGAGCGAGATGCTGCTGCGCAACTACCGTGAGGCGCTGCGCGAGTCGGCCTACGGCTGGCTCGACGACACCCTCGCGCTGCTGAGCCACTGGGGCTTCGACCCTGCGCAGATCACCCGCCCCGTGCTGCTGTGGCACGGCGCCGAGGACACCTTCTCCCCGGTGGGCCACTTCGAGTGGCTGGCCGAGCGCATCCCCCGCGCCCGCCCGGTCCTGGACCCGAAGGGCAGCCACTTCTCAGCCCTGGAGGCTCTCCCGGACGTACTGGACTGGCTGTGCGCGACACCACGGACCGACGCCTGACCCGGGCCACCACCTCATGCCCGGGGCCGGCTCACCCCCCCGGGCCCCACTATGAGCCCGCTCCCCGCGGCCCCCGGCCGCTCCAGCCGCGCCCCGCGCATCAGGTCCATCACCCGCTCATGGCTGTCGCCCACGGCGTCCGTCACCCGCAGCCGGAGCCGCAACTCGTCGACCTCGTCGACGAACCGCTGGGTGTACGCGCCGTGGGGCGCGGTCTCGTACCCGGTGGCGCCCGGCAGCGGGAAGCCCGCGCCGACGAGCATCTGCCGGTAGTGCTTGCCGTGCACGAGCCCCATCGCGGCGAGCTCCCGCAGCAGCCCCGCGTGGTCGGTCCAGGCCCCGGGAACCCCGTCGTGCGGTACGAGTCGGTACTCCACCCGCTCCACCACGGCGTGCTGCGGACCGCCGTTCAGGACACCCACCTCCCAGGCGGGCTCGTCCGGGGCGAAGGCGCCGGGCACCCAGGACGCACGCCAGCCCAGCGCGGGCCGTACCGTACGCGCGTACTGCGCCCGGCCTAGGTCCTGTCTCCCCGATCTTCGTGGATCAGCGTGCGGCGTCTGGTGCGGTGCATCGGCGCGCGGCCGTATCGC
>NZ_JAPWHT010000914.1:0-1185 GCF_027270795.1 Streptomyces sp. ActVer | reverse complement strand
GCAGCCCGTACCGCGAAGGCCGACGTCGGTGACACCGTCGCGCTCGAAACGGCCGTCGGCCGTACGGACTTCCGGGTGTCCGGGCTGGCCAGGGCCGGGGCGGGTGACACAGCGGCGGCGGGGGCGGCGGCCGATGGCAGCGCTACGGCCTGGTTCGCCGACGCCGAGGCACCCGCGCTGGCCGGGCACTCCGGCAAGGCCGACGCCATCGCCGTGCTGGCCGCGGACGGAGCCGACACCGACGCCCTTGCCGCCGCCGTCGAGAAGTCCCTCGCCGGCTCCGGCGCGCAGGTGCACACCGGCGACGGCCGCGGCGAAGCCGAGGAGCGGGGTCTGGCGTACGCCAAGGAGACGCTCCTCGGACTCGGCAGCCAGTTCGGCGGGATCGCCACCCTGGTCGCCGTCTTCACCGCGGCCGGCACGGTCGCCCTGTCCGTCGGCCAGCGCACCCGCGAGTTCGCGCTGCTGCGAGCCGTTGGCGCCACCCCGCGGCAGATCCGCCGTGCGGTCGCCGCGGAGGCGCTGCTCGTCGCCCCGCTCGCCGGGCTGATCGGGTGTCTGCCGGGGATCGCGCTGGCGCGCTGGTGGTTCGGGCAGCTGAAGGACCGCGGGGTCATCCCGGAGGCCGTCGATCTGCACGTCTCCTGGATCCCGCTGCTCGCCGCCGTCGGCACCGGACTGCTCGCGGCGCTCGGCTCCGGCTGGATGGCCGGGCGCAGGCCCGCGAAGATCAAACCGGGGCAGGCGCTCACCGAAGCCTCGGTGGAGCGGCTGCGGCCGGGCGTCATCCGTACCGTCCTCGGGCTGGGCGCCCTCGTCGGCGGCGCGGTCTTCGCCGGAGTCGCCGCCTCCGCCGCCGGTGACAACGCGGCCAACGCCTCCCTCGGCGTCATCATGCTCTTCATGCTCGCCGTCGCCCTGCTCGGCCCGCTGGTGGCCCGCCTGTGCGCGGCACTCTTCGGCCTGCTGCTGCGCGGCGGCGGTGCCTCGGCGGCACTGGCCGCCGCCAACTCCCGTACCAACTCACGCCGGTTGGCCTCCGCGATCACCCCGATCGTGCTGGCGATGGCCTTCGCCTCGACGCTCGTCTTCATGCACACGAGCGAGAGCCGAATCGCCTCGGAACAGCTCCGCGACGGCATCACGGCGGATCACGTCGTCACGGACCCGGCGGGCCTGCCCGCC
>NZ_JAPWHT010000913.1:0-1197 GCF_027270795.1 Streptomyces sp. ActVer | reverse complement strand
TCCGAGACGGCCCCGACGAACGTGGTCTTGCCCACGCCGAAGCCGCCCGCCACCACGATCTTCGCGGACGTGGTGGACGCGGTCGAGCAACGCGCGGCCGCCCACGCGAACACCTGGCTTGTCCGCCCCGCCGAGGCGGCGGGCGGCACCGCCGGCGAGCACGACGGCGTCATGGCCGTCGGTGTCCCGGCCGTCCGCACCGAGTGCGCCGGAGGAACCGGGCCCGATGGAGGAACCGGGTGCGCTGGGACGCTCGTACGCGGTCACCCCCCGAGTATGAGCGTCCGGTGGATCATTTCCACCCCCGCGCACAGCATGTGGACGGGGGTGGTGACGAGGTCGTACGGACCGAGGGGCTACAGGGTCCGCAGCAGGACCGCCGGCTGTTCCACGCAGTCCGCCACATACCGGAGGAATCCGCCCGCCGTGCCGCCGTCGCACACCCGGTGGTCGAAGGTGAGCGAGAGTTGCACGACCTGCCGCACCGCCAGCTCGCCCTCGTGCACCCAGGGCTTGGGGACGATCCGGCCGACGCCGAGCATGGCCGCCTCGGGGTGGTTGATGATCGGTGTGGAGCCGTCGACGCCGAACACCCCGTAGTTGTTCAACGTGAAGGTCCCGCCGGTGAGTTCCGCCGGTGTGAGCGTCCCGGTCCGTGCCGCCTCGGTGAGCCGGGCGAACTCCGCGCTCAGGGACTCCGCGTCCCGCGTGTGCGCGTCCTTCACCACCGGCACGACGAGCCCGCGCTCGGTCTGCGCGGCGAACCCGAGGTGCACCGCGTCGAGCCGGACCACCTCTCGGGCTTCCATGTCGACCGTCGAGTTGAGCTCGGGGAAACGGGCCAGCGCGGCGGTGCAGATACGGGCGAGGAGGGCGAGGAGGGAGATCTTCGGCCCGCCTGCCTCGTTCATCCGCACGCGCGCGTGCATCAGTTCCGTGGCGTCGGCGTCGACCCAGCAGGTCGCGTCCGGGATCTCGCGCCGGCTCCGGGAGAGCTTGTCGGCGACGGCACCTCGGACGCCCTTGAGCGGAATGCGGGTGCCACGCGCGTGCGTGGCTGTGGGCGACTGCGCCAGTGTGGGCGCGGGCGCCGCGGCCTGTGGTGGTCGCGCGGCGGTCGGGGCCGACGCTGCGGCCCCTCCGGCGGTGTCCACTTCCTCGGGCACAAGAAGGACGACGGCACGTATCAGCTCGACC
>NZ_JAPWHT010000912.1:0-1206 GCF_027270795.1 Streptomyces sp. ActVer | reverse complement strand
CCACCATGCACATCACCACCCAGACCCACGCCGCGCTCAACCTCGCCGACGAGACCCGCGCCCGGGCCGAGCAGCCGGAGACCGACGGCGCCCGCGGACACGACGACACCGAGACCCTCATCACCGTCCAGGCCGCCGCGATGGTCGTCGCCAACGGCGTCTACGACGAGGCACTCAAGGAGGAGGACCTGGTCGCGACGCTCGACGACATCAGCGACGCGCTCACCGAGATGACGCCGGACGACTTCAAGACCATGAGCACCATCGGCAGCCGCGCCGAGTCCGTCCTCCCCGTGGTCGTGGACCGCATCTGGGCCTTCACCGTCATCGCCCACGCCCGCGCCGAGTTCGACACCGACTACGGGTACGTCTTCGACGTCATGGCGGACGCCCTGAAGCGCGGGGCCGACCCGCAGGCCATCAGGGACGACGTGCCGCGCGTCGTCGGACGGATGCGTATCGAGCGCACCATCTCCGAAGCCACAGACGCGATCCGCGCGGCCATGACGGCGGCGCTCGCCGGACTCACCACGAACCCGCGGGACGTCGCCGAGCGGCTGCAGCTGGCCGCCGAGGACGCGCAGGCCGAGCACCTCGCCCGCGTGGGGCGCATGAGCCTGGACAAGGCCGAGTCGGCCGAGGCGTTCAGCACCGCGAGCTCGGCGATGGCGCGGGCACTGAGCCTGTCGCCGGACCCGGCCGGTACGGCGCGGGGCCTCCGCAACGCGCTCCGCATGGCCATCGACGAGGCCCGCGCGTAGCCACCAGGACGGCCCGGGGCCGGCGACCCTACCGCCGCCCCGGGCCTTGGCCGACACCTGCCAAGACAGGAGATCAGACCCGTGCAGAACGTACCTGAGCGAACCACCCCCGGCCGCCGTCTCGTCGCCGCGGGCGTCATCCGCCGGAGCGCGGACCGCACCACGACCGTGCGCGTCACCGCGGCCGGCGTCACCGGCACCATCCGCAAGGGGGCCGGGCGATGACCGAGACGTGCCCCGTGTCCACCACCCCGCCCGTCGTGCCGAGCGACCTCGCGATCGCGGTGAGGATCGCCCGCACGCTGCTCGCCGACTACAACGACAGCAGCCGCGCCGGCTTCTCCTACCCCGAGGCGTACGGCGCTCTTGCCGAGGCGCTCCGCATCCTGCTGCGCGCCGTCGGTGTCGAGCCGGACGCCGGAAACGTTCTGCGACCGCAGGAAGT
>NZ_JAPWHT010000911.1:0-1214 GCF_027270795.1 Streptomyces sp. ActVer | reverse complement strand
ACTTCCTGCGGTCGCAGAACGTTTCCGGCGTCCGGCTCGACACCGACGGCGCGCAGCAGGATGCGGAGCGCCTCGGCGAGAGCGCCGTACGCCTCGGGGTAGGAGAAGCCATCCGCGCTGCTGTCGTTGTAGTCGGCGAGCAGCGTGCGGGCGATCCTCACCGCGATCGCGAGGTCGCTCGGCACGGAGGCCGGGGCGGTGGGTGCGGGGCACGTCTCGGTCATCGCCCGGCCCCCTTGCGGATGGTGCCGGTGACGCCGGCCGCGGTGACGCGCACGGTGAGGGTGCGGTCCGCGCTGCGGCGGATGACGCCCGCGGCGACGAGGCGGCGGCCGGGGGTGGTCAGTTCGGGTACGTTCTGCATCGGGTCTGATCTCCTGTCTTAGCAGGTGTCGGCCAAGGCCCGGGGCGGCGGTAGGGTCGCCGTCCCCGGGCCGTCCTGGTGGGCTACGCGCAGGCCTCCTCGACGGCCATGCGGAGCGCGCCACGGAGCGCCCCCACCGTCAGGTCGCGGTCCGCCGACGAGGCCAGAGCCCGCGCCATCGCCTCCCACGCAGTGCTGACCGCCTCGGAAGACTCGGCCTCTTCGAGGCTCATGCCGCCCACCGTCGGGAGGGCGAGGTGCTCGGCCTGCGCGTCGTCGATGGCCTCGTGCAACTGCCTGGCCACATCGCGCGGCTGCGTGGTGAGTCCGGCGAGCGCCATGGTCACGGCCGCCCTGATGGCGTCCGAGGCCGCGGCGACGGCGTTCTCGATGCGGAGCCGCGCGGACACGCGGGACACCTCGTCCCGCACGGACTGCGGGTCGGCCCCGCCCTTGAGGTAGTCCGCCATCACGTCGAAGACGTAGCCGAAGTTCTGGCCGACCTCGGCGCGAGCGTGCTCGATGACCGTGAAGGCCCAGAGGTAGTCAGCGATCACGTCCCGCATGATCTCGGCGAACTCGGGCGCGGCGCTCACGACCTTGCACACGGCGGGCATCATCTCCGGCACCGCGTCGCACATGTCGTCGAGCGTCTTGTCCGGGTTGGGCATGGTGCGGGCCTCGTTGTACGCGGCCGTGGCGACGTACAGCGCGGCGGCCCGGTAGGTGAGCAGGGTCTCGGTGTCGTCGTGTCCGCGGGCGCCGTCCGTCTGCGGCTGCTCGGCCCGGGCGCGGGTCTCGTCGGCGAGGTTGAGCGCGGCGTGGGTCTGGGTGGTGATGTGCATGGTGG
>NZ_JAPWHT010000910.1:0-1224 GCF_027270795.1 Streptomyces sp. ActVer | reverse complement strand
GCCCCCGAGCCCCGGCGGATCTCGTGGTCCGGCAGGCCCGCGCGGCCGAGCACCCAGCTGGCCCCCCGGAGGGACTTCGCGGCCTGCTGGAGGGGCGCCAGAGACGCGGCGGCCTCGCGGTGGTCGGTGACGCTGCCGGGGGCGCACAGCACGGTGGCGAGGGACAGCGTGACGGCGAGCCCGCCCGCCGACCAGGGTGTGTCGAGCACCGACGTGGCCAGTGGATCGAGCCACTCCGGATCCGCCAGGACCAGGAAGTCGTCACCGCCGATGTGCCCCACGCGTGTGGCCCCGGACGCGGCCGCCTGCAGCGCCCGCCCCACCGCCCGGATCAGCTCGTCGCCGGCGGCGAACCCCGCACCGTCGTTGACCCGCTTGAAGCCGTCGACGTCCAGCCAACTGAGCGTGAACACCCGCCCGTCGGCGATCCACCGGTCCACCTCACCGGTGATCGCGTCCGAACCGGGCAGCCGCGTCAGCGGATTGAGCGCGGCGGCCTCCTCGACACGGCTCTCCGCCAGCGCCCGTACGAGATCCGCCAGTCGTACGACCCCCACGCACCGCCCGAGCCGGTCGACGACCGCGACATCGTCCGACGTACGGTCCCGTGCCCCGTCCGCCACCACGTCGAGAACCTCCCACGCGGTCGCGTCGACCCCGACCGTGCGCGGCGGATCGCCCAGCCTCGCGGCGGGCCGGTCGGCGTACAGCGCGTGCCCGTAGCGCCCGGACAGCGACAGCAGGAACCGCGACCGGTGCACGGACCGCACGGGCACCCCGGCGGCGTCCACGAGCACCACCCCGGAGACGTCCGGCGACCGGGTCAGCAGCGCCCGCACCTGCCCCGCGGACGCCCCGGCGGGCAGCAGCGCGGCAGGCCGTACGAACTGTCGTACGGGCGGCCCGTAGGGCGGCGTCGCCGCGGCCACGGGGGAGAGAGCCGGAACGTACACATCCGCCGCGGGCCGCCTCGCCGGAGGCGCGAACAGCTCGCCCTGGGCCAGCTGCGCGCCCGCGGACACCGCCGCCGCGCACTGCGACTCGGTCTCCACGCCCTCGACGGACAGCAGCGCCCCCAGCTGCTCGCACAGCGTGCGCATCGCCCGCACCCCCGCCGGCCCCGACAGCAGGGACGCGTCCAACTTCATTAGATCGGGCGCCAGATCCGCGAGCACCCGCAGGGGTATGTCACCGTCGCCGATGACGTCCGCGCAGATCCGGAAG
>NZ_JAPWHT010000090.1:0-28982 GCF_027270795.1 Streptomyces sp. ActVer | reverse complement strand
GATTTCGCGGCCCGGGCCGACATTTCAGCCCGTCCGGCGTTTGAGGACGAGGCCGTTCAGGCCGATAGGGGGGTCTGGGGGTCGCAGCCCCCAGGGACGGGACGGGTAGGGGCGGCGGGGGTGAAATCGTGGCCGCATGCGGTCTATCGGGCTTCGCTCGGGGGTGGCACGCTGCCGTCTGTGGGGGCATTGAGGCGTATACGGGGTCGGACGGGTGGGCGGCGGGGACCGGTCGCGGCCGGCCTCGCCGCCGTGGCCGTGTTCGGCGTGGTCGCGTGTGAACCCGGCAACGGAATCAGCGCAGCCGCGGTGGCGATCACGACCGACCAGACGGGAACCCGCGAGCTGGAGAAGCAGGGCGTCGACGTCCAGTGGCTCAGCTGCACCGCCTCGTACGGGAACAACGGGGGGAAGAACGGGCAGACGGACGGGAGTTCGCCCAGCGTGCGGAGTTTCGCGACCGTCGACTGTGTCGGCGAGGAGAAGGACGGGCGCGAGATCACCATCAAGGGCAAGGTGACGCAGGAGATCAACGGGACCTGCGTACGGGGCGACCTGACCGCCAAGGTGGGCGGCAAGGAGTGGTTCCGCGTGGACGTGCTCGGGAACTGCAGGGCGGGCACGCCGAGCACCGTCAACCCGTGGACACCGCCCGTCGACAACAGGACGACCCCGCCACCCGGGCAGCCCGGGGCGACCGTCACCGTCACCAGGACCGTCACCGAGTACCCGCACCCCACCTGCTCCTGCTTCCAGGGCAAGTGATCGAAAGCTCTGGTCGCGGACAGGACCGCTGCATAGGGTGATCGGGTGACACAGACTGCATCCGCCGCATCTGCCCCGTATCTCCGGTATCCGCATCTGCACGGCGAGTTGATCGCCTTCACCGCCGAGGACGACGTCTGGGTCGCGCCGCTCGACGGCGGGCGTGCCTGGCGGGTCAGCGCCGACAACGTCCCGGTGAACCATCCCCGCATCTCCCCGGACGGAACGACCGTCGCCTGGACCTCCACCCGCGACGGGGCACCCGAGGTGCATATCGCCCCCGTCGACGGCGGCTCCACCAAACGCCTTACGTACTGGGGGAGTTGGAAGACCCAGGTGCGCGGCTGGACCCCGGAGGGCGAGGTGCTCGCCCTCAGCACGCAGGGCCAGGCGAGCCTGCGCCGCAGCTGGGCCCGGGCCATCCCGCTCGACGGCGGCCCCGCGACCACGCTTCCGTACGGGCCCGTCGGCGATGTGGCCCAGGGCCCCGGCACGCTCCTGCTGTCCGCGCCCATGGGCCGTGAGGCCGCCTGGTGGAAGCGGTACCGGGGCGGCACGGCCGGGAAACTGTGGATCGACCGCGAGGGCGACGGGGAGTTCGTACGGCTGCATGCCGACCTGGACGGGAATCTGGAGTACCCCTCGTGGGTCGGGGAGCGGGTCGTCTTCCTCTCCGATCACGAAGGCGTGGGGGCCGTGTACTCCTCCCTCGCGGACGAATCGGATCTGCGGCGGCATACGGCAGTTGACGGGTTCTACGCCCGGCACGCCTCCACCGACGGGGCCCGCGTCGTGTACGCCTCCGCCGGTGAGCTGTGGATCCTCGACGACCTCGACGGGGCCGAGCCGCGGCGGCTCGACATCCGGCTCGGCGGACAGCGCGTCGATCTGCAGCCGCATCCCGTGAGCGCGGCCCGCTGGTTCGGTGCCGCCGCACCCGACCACACCGGCCGCGGCAGCGCGGTCGCCGTGCGCGGAGCCGTCCACTGGGTCACCCACCGCTCGGGCCCGACCCGCGCGCTCGCCGCCGAACAGGGCGTACGGGCCCGGCTGCCCCGCACCTTCCGCGCGGACGGCGAGGAGCACGTGGTGTGGGTGACGGACGCCGAGGGCGATGACGCCCTTGAGTTCGCGCCCGCCACCGGCGTCGCGCCCGGAGCCACCCCGCGACGCCTCGCCGCCGGACAGCTCGGGCGGGTGCTCGGGCTCGCGGTGGCGCCCGACGGCAGCCGTGCCGCGGTCGCCTCGCACGACGGACGCGTACTGCTCGTCGAGCGGGAGACCGGTGAGGTCCGGGAGGTCGACCGCAGCGAGGACGGCGAGGTCTCCGGGCTCGCCTTCTCGCCCGACTCGGCCTGGCTCGCCTGGTCGCACCCCGGCCCGCGCCCGCTGCGCCAGCTCAAGCTCGCCAACACCGCGGACCTGTCGGTGACCGAGGCGACGCCGCTCCGATTCCGGGACTACGCGCCTGCGTTCACGCTCGACGGGAAGCATCTGGCGTTCCTGTCCGCACGGTCCTTCGACCCCGTCTACGACGAGCACGTCTTCGACCTGGCCTTCGTCGGGGGCTCGCGGCCGCATCTCATCACCCTCGCCGCGACCACCCCCTCGCCCTTCGGGCCGCAGCGGCACGGCCGGCCCTTCGAGGCGCCGGACAGCCCAGGGGCCGAGACGCCCGAGAGCGAGGGCTCCCCGGCGACGCGGATCGACCTCGACGGGCTCGGCGACCGCATCGTGCCGTTCCCCGTCGAGGCCGCCCGCTACTCCGCACTGCGGGCCGCCAAGGACGGGCTGCTGTGGCTGCGCCACCCCGTGCGGGGCGTGCTCGGCGCCTCCCGCGCCACCCCGGACGACCCGGACCCGAAGACCGACCTGGAGCGCTACGACCTCGTCCAGCAGCGCATGGAGCATCTCGCCTCGGACGCCGACGGCTTCATGGTCACCGGCGACGGCAAGCGGATCCTGCTGTGGACCGACAGCAAGCTCAAGGTCGTACCGAGCGACCGGCGCGCCTCGAACGACGACGAGAGCGACACCAACATCACCGTCGACCTCTCGCGCATCCGCCAGACCGTCGACCCGGCCGCCGAGTGGCGGCAGATGTACGACGAGACCGGCCGCCTCATGCGCGACAACTTCTGGCGCCCCGACCTGGGCGGCACCGACTGGGACGGCGTACTGGACCGGTACCGGCCCGTGCTCGAACGGGTCGCCACCCACGACGACCTGGTCGACCTGCTGTGGGAGGTGCAGGGCGAACTCGGCACCTCGCACGCGTACGTCATGCCGCGCGGCGGATACGGCGGCGGCGAGCGGCAGGGGCTGCGCGGGGCCGACATCTCCCGCCACGAGGACGGTCCGCAGGGTTCGCCGCAGTGGCGCATCGACCGCATCCTGCCGTCGGAGACCTCCGACCCCGACGCGCAGTCGCCGCTCGCCGCGCCCGGGGTCGCCGTACGCGCCGGGGACGCGATCGTGGCCGTCTCCGGGCGGCCCGTCGACCCGGTGACCGGGCCCGGACCGCTGCTCGTCGGCACGGCGGGCAAGGCCGTCGAGCTCACCGTGTCCCCGGCGGGCGGCGGCGATCCGCGGCACGCCGTCGTCGTACCGATCTCGGACGAGGAGCCGCTGCGCTACCACGCGTGGGTCGCCGACCGGCGCGCCTACGTCCATGAGAAGTCCGGCGGCCGGCTCGGCTATCTGCACGTGCCCGACATGCAGGCGCCCGGCTGGGCCCAGATCCACCGCGACCTGCGGATCGAGGTCGCCCGCGAGGGCCTCGTCGTGGACGTCCGCGAGAACCGTGGCGGCCACACCTCCCAGCTGGTCGTCGAGAAGCTCGCCCGGCGCATCGTCGGCTGGGACCTCGCACGCGGCATGCGGCCCACCAGCTATCCGGAGGACGCGCCGCGCGGGCCCGTCGTCGCCGTCGCCAACGAGTTCTCCGGCTCGGACGGCGACATCGTCAACGCCGCGATCAAGGCCCTCGGCATCGGGCCCGTCGTCGGTACGCGTACGTGGGGTGGCGTCGTCGGGATCGACAGCCGGTACCGGCTCGTCGACGGGACGCTCGTCACCCAGCCCAAGTACGCGTTCTGGCTTGAGGGTTACGAGTGGGGCGTGGAGAACCACGGGGTCGACCCGGACGTCGAGGTGGTCCAGGCTCCGCAGGATTACGCGGCCGGTCGTGACGTGCAGCTCGACGAGGCGATCCGTATCGCGCTCGCGGCGCTGTCGGAGAACCCGGCGAGGACGGCTCCGCAGTTGCCGTCGGAGTAGGGCGCGCGGGGTGGTGCTTCTTCGGGTGCGGGTGAGGGTGCGTGGGGGCTGGTCGCGCAGTTCCCCGCGCCCCTTGCGGGGCACGGGCTCGGTACCATGCCCGGGCAACGATCATCCAGCGTGAGGAGCCACGCATGGCAGGCGCAGCGAAGCACGACTGTCTGTTCTGCAAGATTGTCGGGGGGCAGATCCCGGCGACCGTCGTCCGTGAGACCGAAACGACCGTCGCCTTCCGGGACATCAACCCGCAGGCGCCCATCCACGTCCTGGTGATCCCGAAGGTCCACCACCGGGACGTCGCCTCCCTCGCGGTCGCCGAGCCGGCGATCCTCGCGGATGTCGTGCGGGAGGCCGGTGAGGTCGCCGCCGAGGAGAAGCTCGACAGCTACCGCATCGTCTTCAACACCGGCAGCGGTGCGGGCCAGACCGTCTTCCACGCGCACGCCCATGTGCTGGGCGGCCGCGGCATGCAGTGGCCGCCGGGCTAGCCGCGGCGCACGGGAAACCCGGGTAACTCGACGTGTCCGTACGCGAATTGGTGGTCCTCGGCACCGCCAGCCAGGTGCCCACCCGGCACCGCAACCACAACGGCTATCTGCTGCGCTGGGACGGCGAGGGCATCCTCTTCGACCCCGGCGAGGGCACGCAGCGGCAGATGCTGCGCGCCGGGGCCGCCGCGCACGACCTCCACCGGATCTGCGTCACGCACTTCCACGGCGACCACTCCCTCGGCCTCGCCGGGGTGATCCAGCGGATCAACCTCGACCGGGTGCCGCACGAGATCACCGCCCACTTCCCGCGCTCCGGGCAGCGGTTCTACGACCGGCTGCGGTACTCGACCGCCTACCGCGAGACGGTCCCGCTCACCGAGGCGCCGGTCGACTCCGACGGCGTCCTCGCGACCACGCCGTCGTACGTGCTGGAGGCCCGCAAGCTCTCCCACCCCGTCGAGTCGTACGGCTACCGGCTCGTCGAGCCCGACGGGCGGCGGATGCTGCCCGAGCGGCTCGCCTCGTACGGGATCAAGGGTGCGGAGGTGGGGCGGATCCAGCGGGAGGGCGCGCTGGGGGAGGTGTCGCTCGACGACGTCAGCGAGGTGCGGCGCGGGCAGCGGTTCGCGTTCGTCATGGACACCCGGCTGTGCGACGGGGTGCACGCGCTCGCGGAGGGCTGCGACATGCTCGTCATCGAATCGACGTTCCTGGACGGTGACATGCAACTCGCCGTCGACCACGGGCACCTGACGGCAGGTCAGGCGGGGGCGGTGGCCCGGGACGCGGGCGTACGGCATCTCGTGCTCACGCACTTCAGTCAGCGGTACGACGATCCCGAAGAGTTCGAGCGGCAGGCGCGGGCCGCCGGGTTCGAGGGGGAGCTGACGGTGGCGCACGATCTGCTCCGGGTGCCGGTACCGAAGCGCAGATGAAACGGCCGTACGATGCCCTGATGTCCATCCCGAAAGCCGAACTGCACCTCCATATCGAAGGCACCCTGGAGCCCGAGCTGGCCTTCGCGCTCGCCGCGCGCAACGGTGTTCCGCTGCCCTACGCGGACACCGACGAGCTCCGTAAGGCGTATCAGTTCTCGGACCTGCAGTCGTTCCTGAACCTGTACTACGAGCTCATGGCCGTGCTCCGGACCGAGGACGACTTCGCGGACCTCGCCGACGCGTATCTCGCGCGGGCCGCCGCGCAGGGGGTGCGGCACGCGGAGATCTTCTTCGATCCGCAGGCGCACATCTCCCGGGGTGTCGGGATCGGGACCGTGGTGGAGGGGCTCGGGCGGGCGCTCGACCGGAGCGAGGCCGTGCACGGGGTCTCCACCCAGCTGATCATGTGCTTCCTGCGGGACGAGTCCGCCGCGTCCGCGATGGAGACGCTGGAGGCCGCGAAGCCGTACCTCGGCCGGATCGTCGGTGTCGGGCTCGACTCCGCCGAGGTCGGGCATCCGCCCGTGAAGTTCCGTGAGGTGTACGAGGCCGCTGCCGCGCTCGGGCTGCGGAGGGTCGCCCACGCGGGGGAGGAGGGGCCGCCCTCCTACATCACCGAGGCGCTCGATGTGCTCGGGGTCGAGCGGATCGATCACGGGCTGCGGTGCATGGAGGATCCTGAGCTGGTGGCTCGGCTGGTGCGGGAGCGGGTGCCGTTGACGTTGTGTCCGCTGTCCAACGTGCGGCTTCGGGCCGTGGATGTTCTGGAGGAGCATCCGTTGCCCGCGATGCTCGACGCGGGGCTGTTGTGCACGGTCAACTCCGATGATCCCGCGTACTTCGGTGGGTACGCCGGGGACAACTTCCTTGCCGTCCGCGAGGCGTTGGGGCTGTCCCCGGACCGCCTGCGCGACCTCGCCCGCAACTCGTTCGTGGCGGCCTTCCTCGACCACGACGAGGAGCGGCGCTCCCGGTACCTCGCAGAGGTGGAGGCGTACGAGTTCCCCTGACGGGGCTGAGATGTGAGTGCGGGTGCGCTGTGGCTGGTCGCGCAGTTCCCCGCGCCCCTGATGGGGCGCGGGGAACTGCGCAGTCTTTGGGGGTTCGGGGGCGAAACCCGTCCTGGCCCGGCGTGACACTCCGCGGTCAGTGGAGTGATTGGTGCACACTGGCCTGAATCCGCACCACCTCATGGGAGCGCACCGTGACCGCGTCCAACGGAGAGGGACGGCACAGCCAGGCCGCCCAGGTCGACCCCCTCGGAGGGCTGCGCGCCCAGGACGACCCGCCCTGGGACGTCTACCTCACCGGCACAGTCTTCCTCGACATCATCTTCACCGGACTCGACTCCGCCCCGGTCCGCGGCACCGAGTCCTGGGCGCGCGGGATGGGGTCCAGCCCTGGCGGGGTCGCCAACATGGCCACCGCGCTCGCCCGGCTCGGCCTGAAGACGTCCCTCGCCGCCGCCTTCGGCGACGACCACTACGGGGAGTACTGCTGGGACGCCCTGGAGCAGGGCGAACGCATCGACCTCTCCACGTCACGCACGGTACCGGGCTGGCACTCCCCGGTGACGGTCTCGATGGCGTACGAGGGCGAGCGGACGATGGTCAGCCACGGACACGAGCCGCCCCCGGAGGAGCCCGCCCCGGACTGCCCGCCCCGCGCACGTGCGGCCGTCGCCTCGCTCACGCCAGGCATCCGAGCCCCCTGGATCGCCGGGGCGGCGGGCAAGGGGACCAGGATCTTCGCGGACGTCGGCTGGGACGACACGGGCCGCTGGGACCTCGCGGGGCTCCCCGACCTGGCGCACTGCGAGGCGTTCCTGCCGAACGCCCAGGAGGCCATGCGGTACACGGGCGCCTCGTGCCCCCGCGCCGCCGCCCACGCGCTCACCGAGCACGTGCCGCTCGCCGTCGTCACGCTCGGTGCCGAGGGTGCGTACGCCGTGGACGGACGGACCGGGGAGACCGCCGAGGTTCCGGCCATCGAGGTCGAGGCCATGGACCCCACCGGCGCGGGGGACGTCTTCGTGGCCGGGTTCGTCACGGGCACCCTGGCCGGCTGGCCGCTGGCAGACCGGCTGGCCTTCGCGGGCCTCACCGCCGCCCTGTCGGTCCAGGAGTTCGGTGGGTCCCTGTCCGCCCCCGGCTGGTCGGAGATCGCCGGGTGGTGGCGGCGCGTGCAGTCGTACGACCACCAGGATCCGGCGGCGCTCGGCCGGTACGCCTTCCTGGAACCCCTCCTTCCGGAGCCGAGCCGGGCGTGGCCCCTGCGGCGGGCGGTACCGACGATCGGGTTCGGCAGATCCGCGTGAGGTCGCAGGTGGATCGGGGTGAGGCAGCAGGTGGGTCCGCGCGGGGCCATCGGCGGATTCGCCTGGGGCCACCGGTGCGGGCGAAAAGTCCTACGGCGTTGTCGGTGCCCCGTCGTACTCTTGGAAGCACAAGGCTGCCGTACCGGCAAGCGTGCCTCACCGAGGAGGATGAGCAGGCCTACAGAGCCGGCCCATGACGCAGACACCCACAGCTCACACCCCCGCGCAGGGGCAGTCACGAGCGCAGTTCACCGTCCCGGCCAAGCACCCCATGGTGACCGTGCTGGGATCGGGAGACGCCCTTCTGCGCGTGATCGAGAAGGCCTTCCCGGCGGCCGACATCCATGTCCGGGGCAATGAGATCAGCGCCGTCGGCGACGCCAGTGAAGTGGCGCTCGTCCAGCGCCTGTTCGACGAGATGATGCTGGTGCTCCGCACCGGACAGCCGATGACGGAGGACGCAGTGGAACGCTCGATCGCCATGCTGAGGGCGAGCGAGAACGGGGAGGGCGACGGCCAGGAGACCCCGGCCGAAGTGCTCACACAGAACATCCTGTCCTCGCGCGGCCGCACCATCCGCCCCAAGACGCTCAACCAGAAGCGGTACGTCGACGCCATCGACAAGCACACCATCGTCTTCGGCATCGGCCCCGCCGGTACGGGCAAGACCTACCTCGCCATGGCCAAGGCCGTGCAGGCACTGCAGTCCAAGCAGGTCAACCGCATCATCCTGACCCGCCCCGCGGTGGAGGCGGGAGAGCGGCTCGGCTTCCTGCCCGGCACGCTCTACGAGAAGATCGACCCCTACCTGCGCCCGCTGTACGACGCGCTGCACGACATGCTCGACCCGGACTCGATCCCGCGGCTGATGGCGGCCGGGACGATCGAGGTGGCCCCGCTGGCGTACATGCGTGGTCGTACGCTCAACGACGCCTTCATCATTCTGGACGAGGCCCAGAACACGAGCCCCGAACAGATGAAGATGTTCCTCACCCGCCTCGGCTTCGAGTCGAAGATCGTGATCACGGGTGACGTCACCCAGGTCGACCTGCCGAGCGGCACGAAGTCCGGTCTGCGTCAGGTCCAGGACATCCTGGAGGGCCTCGACGACGTCCACTTCTCCCGCCTCACGTCCCACGACGTCGTCCGGCACAAGCTGGTCGGCCGTATCGTCGACGCGTACGAGAAGTACGACAGCCAGAACGGTACGGAGAACGGCACCCACAAGGGCGCCCGTAACAAGCGGAAGTAGACCAGCGCGACCATGTCGATCGACGTCAACAACGAGTCCGGAACCGAGGTCGACGAGCAGGCGATCCTCGACATCGCCCGCTATGCCCTCGCGCGGATGCGGATCCACCCGCTCTCCGAGCTCTCGGTGATCGTCGTGGACGCCGACGCCATGGAGCAGCTGCACATCCAGTGGATGGACCTGCCCGGTCCGACGGATGTCATGTCGTTCCCGATGGACGAGCTGCGGCCGCCGTCGAAGGACGACGACGAGCAGCCCCCGCAAGGGCTGCTCGGCGACATCGTGCTCTGCCCCGAGGTCGCCGAGCGGCAGGGCAAGGAAGCCGACACGCAGCACTCCATGGACGAGGAGCTCCAGCTCCTCACCGTCCATGGAGTGCTGCATCTGCTCGGCTACGACCACGAGGAGCCGGACGAGAAGGCCGAGATGTTCGGCCTCCAGGCGGCCATCGTGGACGGCTGGCGTGCGGAGAAGGGCCTGACCGGCCCGTCCCCGGCCCCGACCGTCTCATGAGCCCGCAACTCGTCGTAGGCGCCATCACCCTTGTCGTGGTCGCCTGGCTCGCCGCCTGCGCGGAGGCCGGTCTCGCCCGCGTCTCCAGTTTCCGCGCCGAGGAGGCCGTCCGGTCCGGCCGCCGCGGCAGCGCCAAGCTCGCCCAGGTCGCCGCCGACCCGACCCGCTATCTGAACGTGGCGCTGCTGGTGCGCGTCGCCTGCGAGATGGCGTCCGCCGCGCTCGTCACGTACGCCTGCCTGAAGGAGTTCGCCGAGACCTGGGAGGCGCTGGCCGTCGCCATCGGCGTCATGGTCCTCGTCTCGTACGTGGCGGTCGGCGTCTCCCCGCGCACCATCGGCCGCCAGCACCCGCTGAACACGGCGACGGCGGCCGCGTACGTACTGCTGCCGCTCGCCAGGATCATGGGCCCGATCCCGCCGCTCCTGATCCTCATCGGCAACGCGCTCACGCCCGGCAAGGGCTTCCGGCGCGGCCCGTTCGCCTCCGAGGCCGAGCTGCGGGCGATGGTCGACCTCGCGGAGAAGGAGTCGCTCATCGAGGACGAGGAGCGCCGCATGGTGCACTCCGTCTTCGAGCTGGGCGACACGCTCGTACGGGAGGTCATGGTCCCGCGTACGGACCTGGTGGTCATCGAGCGCTACAAGACGATCCGGCAGGCCCTGACGCTGGCCCTGCGGTCCGGTTTCTCCCGCGTCCCCGTCACGGGGGAGAGCGAGGACGACATCGTCGGGATCGTCTACCTGAAGGACCTGGCCAGAAAGACGCACATCAGCCGGGACGCCGAGAGCGAGCTGGTGTCGACGGCGATGCGGCCCGCCGCCTTCGTCCCCGACACGAAGAACGCCGGCGACCTGCTGCGCGAGATGCAGCAGGACCGCAACCACGTCGCCGTCGTCATCGACGAGTACGGCGGCACGGCCGGCATCGTCACCATCGAGGACATCCTCGAGGAGATCGTCGGCGAGATCACCGACGAGTACGACCGCGAACTGCCGCCCGTGGAGGACCTCGGCGACGACCGCTACCGGGTGACCGCACGGCTCGACATCGGCGACCTCGGCGAGCTGTACGGCTTCGAGGCGTACGACGACGAGGACGTCGAGACGGTGGGCGGCCTCCTGGCGAAGGCGCTCGGCCGCGTGCCCATCGCCTCCGCCTCGTCGGTGGTCGAACTGCCCGACGGGCGCGAGCTGCGGCTCACGGCGGAGGCCTCGGCCGGCCGCCGGAACAAGATCGTCACGGTGCTGGTCGAGCCCGTGGGCCCGGCCGGCTCCCCCGAGGAGGAGAAGCCGGAGTGACCCCGCAGGAGCTGCGCACGTTCTGCCTGTCCTTCAACGCGACCGTCGAGGACTTCCCCTTCACCCCGGAGACCTCGGTCTTCAAGGTGCTGGGAAAGCTGTTCGCCCTGACCAGACTGGACGCCCGGCCGCTCACGGTGAACCTGAAGTGCGACCCCGACGACGCGGTGCGCCTGCGCGGCGAGTACGAGGGCCTGATCATCCCCGGCTACCACATGAACAAACGCCACTGGAACACGGTGACGGCCGACGGAGAGCTCCCGGACCAGCTGGTCAGGGAGCTCATCGAGGACTCGTACGACCTGGTGGTCGCGGGTCTACCGAAGGCCGAGCGGCTCCGGCTCGACCGCCCCTGACGTCCGTCGGCCGAGTCCGACCGCGACCAGAACCGCCGCCCCCAGCACGATCGCCGCGTCCAGTGCCACCACCGTGTGGACGCCGGAGCTTTGCAGGCGTGTCGGGCGTACGGCTGGGCGGTGACGCGTACCGGCGCGCGGGGATCGGGTGGGGCTTCGTATGCTCTGGGCATGACCGACAGCACCGCGCTCGATCCCGAGGACCGCAAGATCGTCACCCTGGCCCGTTCCGTGCGGGCCCGCAATGGTGTGGCCGAGGGGGCGGCCGTGCGGGACGAAACCGGCCGTACCTATGTTGCGGGGACCGTTGACCTGCCTTCTCTGCGGCTCAGTGCGCTGCAGACCGCGGTGGCCATGGCTGTGGCTTCCGGGGCGAAGGCGTTGGAGGCGGGGGCTGTGGTGACCGAGGCGGAGTCCTTGGCGGACGGCGATCTGGCGGTTGTGCGGGATCTTGGTGGGCCGGGGACTTCTGTGCTGGTCGCCGGGCTTGACGGGGAGGTTCGGGTGCGGGTGGCTGCGGGCTGAGGCCCGGGCGGTTTCCTTTCCCCAGCCCCCTTCCCGAAGCTGGGGGCTGCGCCCCCAGGCCCCCGCTCATCGGCCTGAACGGCCTCGTCCTCAAACGCCGGACGGGCTGAGACGTACGTGCGGGTTCGCTGTGGCTGGGCGCGCAGTTCCCCGCGCCCCTGAAGGGGCGCGGGCCCCACCGGTCGACTTCGGCCACATCTTCGGTCGGCGGAAGATTCCCCACCGCTTCTCTTGCAATCCCGAGCCGCTCGCGCATCAATGGACGACAGCTCTTCCGACGGACCGTCAGATTCGTCGCCGCGCAGCGTGCCCGCACACCGCTCGCGGTGACTGGTCCGTGCGCACGTGAATCCCCGCACCGTCGCCGGCCTGCGCACAGGCACCGGTGGCAACCACGCGTGCCCGCACTACGGCGTGCCCGTCGAACGTCCCCACATGGCAATTCCCGTACAAGGGAAGGGAATCCCCAATGAGATGCAAGCGACTCGGAATCGGTGCGGCGTTAGCCGCCGGCACCCTCGCCGCCGGCCTGGCCCTCGCTCCGGGTGCCGCGGCCGTCGTCCCCCAGTCCGCCACGATCATCGCCGACTGCGGCGCCTATGGCGGCGGTGAGGCCACCCTCACGGCCACCCAGACCGGCACCTCCGCCACCATCACCCTCAGCTCCTCCGAGATCACCTCCCCGCTCGCCCTCGGCGCGGACTCGATCGTCTCCACACTCACCATGGTGAAGGCGAGCGGTGGCACGACCGCCTTCACGGGCACCAAGAACCCCGCGATGGACGCGGGCGACGGCGTCTCGGTCGGCCCGCTGACCGGCACCGTGGCGCCCGGCGACAGCCTGGAGGCGTTCGGCGGCTCCCTGCAGATGGTGATCTTCGGGTTCATCACCGTGACGTGTACGGCGGAGGAAGTGCAGTCGCCGGGCCCGTTCGTGTTCGAGTGAGTCCCGGGCGGTAGCCCTCCCCCCCCATAGCCCCCCACGAGCAAGTCGAGCCATCGACCGGTGCCGCCTGCGCGCGGCGGCACCGGTCGATGCGCTGAGCTCCTCGGGAGGCGGGCGCGCGGGGATTTCGGAGTACGTCAACTTCCCCCCGTCTCAAGCAAGTTGACAGAAACTGATGGCCCATCAGTTCTCGTCCGGCGATTCCATTGACATTTCACACAACCCACACATCAATGTCCCCCTGTCGGCGCAGAAGAACGCGGAAGAGCCGCTGCGCCCGCATCCTCAGGAGGGGCAACCATGGGTTCAGGAACCCGAAGACGCCACCGTTGGGCGGCACTTCTCGGAGCGACCGCACTCGCGGTCACCGGGGGAGGCGCACTCGCCTGTCCCGCGAGCGCGGAGCCTCAGCAGGTCGACTTCGCCACGCACTGCGTCCCGCCGCCCATCGCGGGCATCCCGCCGATCGACGGCACGACCACCGCCAAGATCACGGTGGACAACGCCGCGCCCAAGGTGGGCGACACGGTCACCGTCACGTACACGGTGGTCAAGCCCGCCGCGAGCAACCCGGTCGACATCGCCCTGCCCGCCGACATCATGACGCCCACCGGCAAGGTCACCCTCGGTGGCGTGCAGACCGGTGACATCACGGTCGCGGGCCCGAAGAAGAACGACCCGGTACCGGGGAAGGGAGCCTTCCCGTCGTTCTCGATGACCGGCACCTTCACGGTCACCACACCCGGCGCGATCACCATCTCGCCCGGCGACTACAACATCCACACCAGCTACATCCTGGAGCTGGACACGCCGTGCACGGTCACCAACCCGCCCGCCCCCGTCTCCGAGACGGTCACCGCGACGGACGGCGGACAGACCAACAACCGTGCCATCAGCCTCGGTACGGCCTCCGGGAAGCCCGGTGACAGCGTGACCGTCACGGGCGCGAACTTCACCCCGGGCGCCGCAGTCACCCTCGCCGGACGGGCCGGCCCCGCCGAGACCGCCGACAAGGGCACCGCCACCGCGAACGCGCAGGGCGCCATCAGCGGCACCCTGACCGTCAGAGACAAGGCGACGACCGGGGTCGTGGCGTACGAGGGCAGCGCCTGGAGCGATGCCAAGGGTGCCGGTCCCGCCGCGTACGTCGTCATCGACGACACGCCTCTCCCCGAGGGCAGCCAGAAGCTCAACTCCTCGGTCAAGGCAGGCACGTTGTCCATGACCCAGGCCGGTGACACCGTCGAACTCGCGGCGGTCGACTACGGCAAGGGCGGCTTCTCGCGCGGCTCCCTGCAGACGGTGACCGTCAAGGACTTCCGCGGCGGACCCGCGGGCTGGTCCCTGACCGGCAAGGTCACCGACTTCGCCGGTCCCGGCGGGGCGAAGATCGAAGCGGCCAAACTGGGCTGGACCCCGGTCTGCGCCACCAAGACCGGCAGCCCGAGCACCTGCCAGCCCGGTTCGCCCGGCTCGGTCGGCAGTGCGGGCGCGACTCTGGCGTCCACTCCCAACGGCGCGCAGACCGGTGGTGAGTTCACCGTCGACGCCAGGCTGTCGCTGAACGTTCCGGCGTTCACCCCGCCCGGTGCGTACTCCGGCGTGCTGACGCTCACGCTCACCTGACGCCCACGTCACTGCTGACGCTGACGCTCAGACCTGACGGTTCGTCAACAGAGCTGTGAGCAGGCTCGTTCCATCGGTGGCCGGGCGCGCACCCGCCCGTCCGCCTCGTCCGACTCGCCACCGGGGGTCCGCACCCATGCGCAAGCCGTTCGTCCTCCTCCTGTTGCTGTTCCTCGGCCTGGCCGGGGCGCCCGCGTACGCAGCCGACAACGGCAGCTGGTCCGTCTACCCCGTCTCGACGGACCTCGCCTCGCGGCCCTACTTCCACCTCTCCGCCGACCCGGGGACGACTCTCAAGGACAAGGTCACCGTCGCCAACAAGACCGGGGCGCCACTGACCTTCCGGCTGTACGCGGCCGACGCCTACAACACCGCCCGCGACGGCGGGTTCGCGGTGCGTACCAGCAAGGAGAAGCAGCGGGGTGTCGGTGCCTGGGCGAAGCCCGCGAAGTCCCGGGTGACCGTGCCCGCGCACGGCTCGGTCACCGTGCCGTTCACGATCCGGGTGCCCGAGGGCGCCGAACCCGGCGATCATCCGGGTGCGCTGGTCGCTCTCGACGAGCGCATCGACGGCGGGTCGGGGGCCGTCGAGGTCGGCGTGCAGCGGGCCGTCGGCGCCCGGATCTATCTGCGGGTGGGCGGGCCGACCGTGCCCGCCGTCGCCGTCGAGGACGTCCGCATCACCCACCACCAGCCCCTGGTCCCGGGCATGGGCGACAGCACGGCCACCGTCTCGTACACCCTCCGCAACACCGGCAACGTCACCCTCAACCCCAAGGTGGAGCTGAAGGCCGAGGGGCTCTTCGGCCGTACGCTGCTCGCCCGCGACCTGGCCGAGGTCCCCTCCGAGCTGCTGCCCGGGCAGCGGGTGAAGCTGAGCGAACCGTGGCGTGGCGCGCCCCAACTCGACTGGGGCGACGTGACGTTGACCGCCAGCGCGCACGACACCCGCGAGTCGGCGAGTACGTCGTTCTTCGCGCTGCCGTGGCTCGTCGCGGTCGTGCTGGGAGTGGGGATCGCGGTCGGCGTGGCCGTGGGGATCAGGATCAGAGGGCGTCGGGACCGCGCTCGCCCGTCCGTACCCGCACCACCGTCTCCACCGGCACCGTCCACACCTTCCCGTCGCCGATCTTCCCCGTCCTCGCCGCCTTCACGATCCCTTCGATGACGGCGTCGGCGTCCGCGTCCTCGACGACGACCTCGATACGGATCTTGGGGACCAGGTCGACCTGGTACTCGGCCCCGCGGTACACCTCCGTGTGGCCGCGCTGGCGCCCGTACCCGCTGGCCTCCGTGACGGTCAGCCCGTGCACGCCGATGTCCTGGAGGGCGGTCTTGACCTCGTCGAGTCGGTGCGGCTTGACGATCGCGGTGATGAGCTTCATGCCGGGGGCCTGACCTTCTGCGGATGCGGGTGATGGAGGCCGGAGCCTTGCTCCGGAGCCCCGTGATCGTAAGGCCGTCCGGGCCTGTGTCGTAAGGTCCCGGGCGGTGTGCCGGGCCGCTGGGTGCGGCGGGGCTCCGATGATCAGGGACAATGGGCGTCATGAGCGTTCGTACCCAGTCTTCCGAGCCGTCCGAGGCGATCCACCGCGCCGGCTTCGCCTGCTTCGTGGGCCGCCCCAACGCGGGCAAGTCCACCCTGACGAACGCTCTGGTCGGCCAGAAGGTGGCGATCACGGCGAACCAGCCCCAGACGACGCGGCACACCGTGCGCGGCATCGTGCACCGGCCCGACGCCCAGCTGATCCTCGTGGACACGCCTGGGCTGCACAAACCGCGCACGCTGCTCGGCCAGCGGCTGAACGACGTCGTACGGACGACGTGGGCCGAGGTCGACGTGATCGGGTTCTGTCTGCCGGCGAACGAGAAGCTCGGTCCCGGTGACCGTTTCATCGCGAAGGAACTGGCGTCGATCAAGAAGACGCCGAAGATCGCGATCGTGACGAAGACCGACCTCGTGGACAGCAAGACGCTCGCCGAGCAGCTCATCGCCATCGACCAGCTCGGCAAGGAGCTCGGGTTCGAGTGGGCCGAGATCGTGCCGGTGTCCGCCGTCGGGGACAAGCAGGTCGATCTGCTCGCGGATCTGCTGGTGCCGCTGCTTCCGGAGGGGCCCGCGCTCTATCCCGAGGGCGACCTCACGGACGAGCCCGAGCAGGTCATGGTGGCCGAGCTGATTCGTGAGGCCGCGCTGGAGGGGGTGCGGGACGAGTTGCCGCACTCCATCGCCGTTGTCGTGGAGGAGATGCTTCCCCGCGAGGACCGGCCTGCCGACAAGCCTCTTCTCGACATCCACGCGTTCGTCTATATCGAGCGGCCCAGTCAGAAGGGGATCATCATCGGGCCCAAGGGGAAGCGGTTGAAGGAGGTCGGGATCAAGTCGCGCAAGCAGATCGAGGCGCTTCTGGGTACGCCGGTCTTCCTCGACCTCCATGTCAAGGTCGCCAAGGACTGGCAACGGGATCCGCGCCAGCTGCGCAAGCTCGGCTTCTAGGACTTTTCTCCTTCCCCAGCCCCACCCCTTCCCGAAACTGGGGCTTCGCCCCAGGCCCCGTGGGGTGTGCTTTTGGGTGCGGGTCCGGCTGTGGCTTGTCGCGCAGTTCCCCGCGCCCCTAAAAGCCTAGGGGCGCGGGGAACTGCGCAGTCTTTGGGGGTTCGGGGGCGGAGCCCCCGGCTCACCCTCCCTGGGCTCGGATCACGTCCCGTAGCCAGCCGTACGACGCCTTCGGCGTGCGCTTCAGCGTGTCGAAGTCCACGTGGACCAGGCCGAAGCGGCGGGCGTAGCCTTCCGCCCACTCGAAGTTGTCGAGGAGCGACCACACGAAGTAGCCGCGGACGTCGACGCCCTGGTCCAACGCCCGGTGCAGGGACCGGAGATGACCGTCGAGGTACGTGATCCGGTCCTGGTCGTCGAGGCCCTCGTACGAGCAGCCGTTCTCCGTGATGACCACGGGCGGGAGCCGGTCGCCGTACCGCTTGTGGAAGTCCACCAGCAGTTCCGTGAGGGCCTCGGGGACCACCGGCCAGCCGAAGTCCGTGACCGGGTAGCCCTCGATTTCCCTTACGGAGAAGGGGAGTTCGGCGGGCATCGTCAGTCCGCCGAACTCGATCTCGGCGCCCTGGGGCGCGCCCACCCTGGTCGGGGCGTAGTAGTTGATCCCGTACCAGTCGATCGGCTCAGAGATGACCTTCAGGTCGGCCTCGACGTCTCCGGGCATCAACTCACCGAGTCCGTCGGGGTATTGGCCCGTCAGCACCGGGTCCGCGAACAGCCGGTTGAGGAGGATGTCGTAGAAGGCCGCCGCCTCCAGGTCCTCCGGTTCCTGGGAGGCGGGCCAGGTCGGGCCGTGCGAGTTGGCGATGCCGATGCCCGTGACTCCGGCCGCGCGCAGGGCCCGTACGGCCAGGCCGTGGCCCAACAGCTGGTGGTGGGCCACGGGGAGCGAGTCGAAGAGGAGTTGCTTTCCCGGCGCGTGCGCGCCGAGCGCGTGGCCCAACAGGGTGTGTTCTGCGGGCTCGTTGAGGGTGATCCACTTGCTGATCCGGTCACCCAGCCGGTCGACCACCACGGCGGCGTACTCGGCGAAGCGCTCGGCCGTGTCCCGGTTCAGCCAGCCGCCCGCCTCCTCGACCGACACCGGCAGATCCCAGTGGAAGAGGGTCGGCACGGGGCGTAGGCCCGCCGCGGTCAGTTCGTCCACCAGGCGGTCGTAGAAGTCCAGGCCGCCGGGGGAGTTCACCCGCGGCCAGGAGATCGAGAAGCGGTACGCGTCCACGCCGAGGTCGCGCAGGAGCGCGACGTCCTCCGGGTAGCGGTGGTAGTGGTCGCAGGCCACCGCCGCCGTGGAGTTGTCCTTGATGTGCCCCGGTTCGGCCGTGAAGGCGTCCCAGACCGAGGGGTCGCGCTTGTCCGCCGCGCCCTCGATCTGGTGGGCCGAGGTGGACACGCCCCAGAGGAAGCCGGCCGGGAACTGGGGTATCGGGTTCGTCGCCGTGTTCGCCATGCGCGCGATCATCTGTAGCGGCGGACAGTGAAGTCAACGGTAGGAAGTGAACTGGGAGTTACGGCCTCCCTGGAGCGCCCAAGGGGAGGGGTGGTCCTGTGCGGGGCGGCTGCGGGGCGTCTGTGGCTTGTCGCGCAGTTCCCCGCGCCCCTTGGGGGCGCTCCTGTGGGCGGTGTCTTCAGGAACCCTCCTTCAGGACCCTTGAGATCAGTTTGCGCTGCTCCTCCGTCAAGCGGGGGTCCGCGCAGTACACCGTTCTGCCGTTGGCGGTGATCTGGTAGCTGAAGCCGTCCGGAACCCCTATGGGGGGCGTGCCCCGGCCGGACGCGATCGCCTGTTCGGCCAGGGCGTGCCACTCCTGGGCGTCGGCGCGGCCCGAGGTCTCCACCTCGGCGTGCCGCTCGATGCCCGCGAATCCGCCCGTGCGCCTCACCTGAATACGCATGGGTCCTGTCTAGTACGAAATGGAGCTACTGCGAAACGGCGGCGCGGGGCGCGGTCACAGGGTCCGTACCCCGACCTGCTCCCACGCCTTTGTCACGGCCTGCAGTTCGTCGCCCTCGCCGAACGAGGCGCGTGCCTTGGCCACGGTCAGCGTCGCGAAGTCCGTGAAGTTGGCCTTCGAGCCCAGCTCGCCGCCGGTCAGCACGTCGTACCAGATCCGTCCGGCCCGCTCCCACGCGTGCCCGCCCAGCGCGGTCGCCGCGAGGTAGAAAGCGTGGTTCGGGATGCCGGAGTTGATGTGGACGCCGCCGTTGTCGCGGCCCGTCTGAACGTAGTCGTCCATCGTGGCGGGCTGCGGGTCCTTGCCGAGCACGTCGTCGTCGTACGCCGTGCCCGGGGCCTTCATCGAGCGCAGGGCCGTGCCCGTGACGCGCGGGGCCAGCAGGCCCGCGCCGATCAGCCAGTCGGCCTCGGCGGCGGTCTGGCCGAGCGTGTACTGCTTGATCAGCGCGCCGAAGACGTCCGAGAAGTGCTCGTTCAGGGCACCCGGCTGGCCGAAGTACGTGAGGTTCGCCGTGTACTGCGTGACGCCGTGGGCCAGCTCGTGGCCGATGACGTCGACCGGGATGGTGAAGTCGAGGAAGATCTCACCGTCACCGTCGCCGAAGACCATCTGCTCGCCGTTCCAGAAGGCGTTGTTGTAGTCCTCGCCGAAGTGCACGGTCGCGTTGAGCGGCAGTCCCTCGGCGTTGATCGAGTTCCGCTCGTACGCCTTCTGGAACAGCTCGAAGGTCGCGCCCAGGCCGGCGTACGCGCGGTTGACCGTGGCGTCCTTGCCGGGCTTGTCGCCCTCGCTGCGGACCTTCTTGCCGGGCAGGTCCTGCTTGTGCTTCGCGTCGTGGATCGTGCGGTTCGGCTTGTCCGCGGCGGCGCCCTTCGGCGGGGCCAGGGTGGGCGCGCCGATGACCGTGGTCAGGCGGCGGTGGGTGCGCTCGAAGGCGTCGTGCTCCAGGGTGCGGCGTGCCTTGCCGGCGAGTGCCGGGTCCTCGGCCTGGGCCAGGGTGTCGAGGACGTGGGGTGGAACGATGGTGCAGAAGACGGGCTCGAAGCCCCCGGTTGTCGTCATGGTCGGCACCATTGCACTGCGTGATGCCGCTGTCACCAGGGGCAACCATGATTGGTGAAATGCGGAGATAAGGGGGGCTGTGGGGTGGGGGTTGTGTTACGGGTGCGGGCCGGTGGGGGCTGGTCGCGCAGTTCCCCGCGCCCCTGAAGAACGCGGGCCCCCGAGCCGTCGAAGGGAGAGGTGCCGATGTGTAGCGATGTGACCTTGTGCACCTTTTGTGATGCAATTCCTCGGTGTCCCGCATACTGATACGAACCCTCGCGCGGGGCTTGGCTCGGCTAGCATGCGGAGCATCATGCGTTACGGGCTGCTTCTCCTTAGCTGCCGCGGCGAGGGCCTGTAGTCGAGGCCGACCCCCTCCCCGCGGAGTTCGGCGTTGCGCCGTCGGCCGTCCCTCGGATTCTCTCCGAGGATCAAGCGGACCAAGAGGAGCCCCTCGCATCATGGCCAATCGCCAGCAGCCCACCTCCATGCCGATCCACAAGTACCGCCCGTACGACCAGGTCGACATCGCCGACCGTACGTGGCCGGACAACCGGATCACCGTCGCCCCCCGCTGGCTCTCCACCGACCTGCGTGACGGCAACCAGGCCCTGATCGACCCCATGTCGCCCGCGCGCAAGCGCGAGATGTTCGACCTGCTGGTGAAGATGGGCTACAAGGAGATCGAGGTCGGATTCCCGGCCTCCGGCGAGACCGACTTCGCGTTCGTGCGCTCGATCATCGAGGACGAGGGCGCGATCCCGGACGACGTCACCATCTCCGTACTGACCCAGGCCCGCGAGGACCTGATCGAGCGGACCGTCGAGTCGCTGAAGGGCGCCAGGCGCGCCACCGTCCACCTGTACAACGCCACCGCGCCGGTCTTCCGCCGGGTCGTCTTCCGGGGCTCCAAGGACGACATCAAGCAGATCGCCGTCGACGGCACGCGGCTGGTCGTGGAGTACGCGGAGAAGCTGCTGGGCCCGGAGACGACCTTCGGCTACCAGTACAGCCCCGAGATCTTCACGGACACCGAGCTGGACTTCGCCCTGGAGGTCTGCGAGGCCGTCATGGACGTCTGGCAGCCGGGTCCGGGCCGCGAGATCATCCTCAACCTGCCTGCCACGGTGGAGCGTTCGACCCCGTCGACGCACGCGGACCGCTTCGAGTGGATGAGCCGCAACCTGTCCCGCCGTGAGCACGTCTGCCTGTCCGTCCACCCGCACAACGACCGGGGTACGGCTGTCGCGGCGGCCGAGCTGGCGCTGATGGCCGGGGCCGACCGTATCGAGGGCTGTCTGTTCGGGCAGGGCGAGCGGACCGGCAACGTCGACCTGGTCACGCTGGGCATGAACCTGTTCTCCCAGGGTGTGGACCCGCAGATCGACTTCTCGGACATCGACGAGGTGCGGCGCACCGCCGAGTACTGCAACCAGATGGAGGTCCACCCGCGCCACCCGTACGTGGGCGACCTGGTCTACACGTCCTTCTCCGGCTCCCACCAGGACGCCATCAAGAAGGGCTTCGACGCCATGGAGGCCGACGCGGCCGCGAAGGGCGTCACCGTCGACGACATCGAGTGGGCCGTCCCGTATCTGCCGATCGACCCGAAGGACGTCGGGCGTTCGTACGAGGCCGTCATCCGGGTCAACTCGCAGTCCGGCAAGGGCGGTATCGCGTACGTCCTGAAGAACGACCACAGCCTGGACCTGCCGCGCCGGATGCAGATCGAGTTCTCGAAGATCATCCAGGCGAAGACCGACGCCGAGGGCGGCGAGGTCACCGGCAAGGACATCTGGGCGGTCTTCCAGGACGAGTACCTGCCGAACGCCCAGAACCCCTGGGGCCGTATCCAGGTCAGCAACGGCCAGTCCACGACCGACCGTGACGGCGTCGACACGCTCACCGTCGAGGCCGAGGTGGACGGCACCGAGACCGTTCTGGCCGGCACCGGAAACGGCCCGATCTCGGCGTTCTTCCACGCCCTGCAGGGCATTGGGGTCGACGCCCGACTGCTGGACTACCAGGAGCACACGATGAGCGAGGGCGCCTCCGCGCAGGCCGCCTCGTACATCGAGGTCGCGATCGGCGACAAGGTTCTGTGGGGAATCGGCATCGACGCGAATACGACACGCGCCTCACTGAAGGCCGTTGTCTCCGCGGTCAACCGCGCGACCCGATAAGGCCGTTCACCTGCGTTTCTCCGGTCCCGTCCGCCTCACAGGCGGGCGGGACCGCGGCGTGTATCAAGCCATGTCACAGAGTGGTCTCGCCCTGGGTACTGACTCTTCCTCAACAATGTGGCTAACATCACGCCAACGCGGCGATGTTGCCGCGGCGTTACGGAGGTGCGACGTGCTGCCAGGACGGGGACGAAACGGCCGGTTTGTCCGCGCCGGCTCCATGGGCGTTTCGCGCATCCTCGGAACCCGCACGGCGTGGACCACCGTCGGCGACGGCGAGTTCTTCTGCCCCGGCTGCGGAGGCGATCGCAACTACCAGCGCCTCACCGGCCGCCGCCGCTTCACCTGCCTCGGCGTCCCGGTCCTCCCGCGCGGCGAGACGGGTCCCGTCGTCGAGTGTGCGGCCTGCGGTCAGCACTACAGCGCGGACGTCCTGGACCACCCCACCACGACCCGTTTCTCGGCGATGCTCCGTGACGCCGTCCACACCGTCGCGCTCGCCGTCCTGGCCGCCGGCGGCACCTGCGCCCGTACGTCCCTGGAGACCGCCGCGAGCGCCGTCCGCTCGGCCGGGTTCGACGACTGCACCGAGGAGCAGCTCGCGGCCCTCGTGGAGGCGCTCGCCGCCGACACCGGCCGGATCTTCGGGGAGCCCTGCGGGCCCGGGCTGGCCATAGAGCTCCACGAGGCTCTGGACCCGCTGGCGCCCCACCTGGCCCCCGGCGGCCGCGAGGCCATCCTTCTCCAGGGTGCTCGTATCGCTCTCGCCGACGGGCCGTACACGCCTGCCGAGCGCGAGACGCTCTCGACGGTGGGCGCTGCGCTGACGATCTGTGCGGATGATGTGACGCGGTTGCTCACGGCGGCGCGTACGCCGTCGTGACCCCCGGGTGGGCCCGGGCCCCTCGCGCCCTCCCGGCCGGTGCCCTCCCCGGCGGGGGCTGAGTGATTGCTGCGGGTCCGTGGGGGCTGGTCGCGCAGTTCCCCGCGCCCCTGAAGGGCGCGAAGCCCTCTGCTACTCCCCTGGGAGTAATCCGCGCCCCTCGTCGCCCCCGGCAGTACGCACCACCTCGCCCTCCCGCCCGACGAAAGCCGTGGTCTTCGACGGAAGTCTGGAGGCCGAAGCAGACGTCACCCGGAGGGAGATCGGTCAATGGGGGCCGGACAGACAACCACGACGAGGACGGGGCGCGGGCGAGCCGTTCCATGGGCGGTGCTCGGGCTGTGGATCGCCGTGCTCGCGCTCGTCGGGCCGTTCGCGGCGAAGCTCGCCGACGTGCAGCACGACCGGGTCACCGACTACCTGCCGGCGAGCGCCGACTCGACGCAAGTGGCGGAGATCCAGGAGAAGTTGCCCGGTGGCGAGACCACCGAGATGGTGCTCGTCTACCACCGGGACGGCGGGCTCAGCGCCGCCGACCGGGAGACCGCCGCGGGTCAGGTCGCGGAGATCGCCGGGCAGCACGAACTGATCGGCGGCGCCCCGAAGGGGATTCCGTCGAAGGACGGTACGACCCTGATGTACCCGGTCGCCAGCAACGAGCCCGGGACGAACGAGGACCTGCGCGACGAGCTCGTCAACGACGTCCGCGAAGTCGCCCAGGGCGAAGGCGGGTTGAGCGTCGAGGTGGGCGGCACCGGCGCGCTGGCCACCGACGCCGCCGAGGTCTACAACTCGCTCGGCGGACCGCTGCTCTACACGACCGTCGCAGTCGTCGCCATCCTGCTGATCCTGATCTACCGCAGCCCGGTGCTGTGGCTCGTGCCGCTCGTCGTCGCCGGGATCGCCGACTTCATGTCGATGGGTGTCGCCTACGGCCTCAACCAGGCCTTCGGCACGACCGTCTCGGGGCAGAGCTCGGGCGTGATGACGATCCTCGTGTTCGGGGCGGGCACGGACTACGCGCTGCTGCTCGTCTCGCGCTACCGGGAGGAACTGCGGCGCATCGAGCGCCCCTACGAGGCCATGGTCGCCGCCCTGCGCGGCTGCGGGCCCGCCGTGCTCGCCTCCTCCGGCACCGTCGCCGCCGGACTGCTGTGCCTGCTCGCCGCCGACCTCAACAGCAGCCGGGGCATGGGCCCGCTCGGCACCGTCGGTGTGCTGTGCGCGCTGATCGCGATGCTGACCCTGCTCCCCGCCATCCTCGTACTGGTCGGACGGCGGGTGTTCTGGCCGCTCGTGCCGGCCTTCGGGAGCGAACCCAAGCAGCGGCGCAGCCTGTTCTCGGCGATGGGCAGCTCGGCCGGACGCAGGCCGCTGACCGTGCTCGCGAGCGGTGCCGTACTGCTGGGCGCTCTCGCCCTGGGTTCGCTCAACCTGCCCGGTCCGGTCAAGCAGGAGGACTCCTTCGTCGACAAGCCGGAGGCCGTCGCCGCGATGGAGACCCTCGGCAAGTCCTATCCCGAGCGCGGCAGCCAGCCCATCGACGTGGTCACCCCGCAGGGCCGCGCCGACGAGACCCTCGCGGCCGTCCGCGGCACCCCGGGAGTCGGCAGCGCGGAGAAGGGGCGTACGGGAGGCGGCTGGACCGAGATCTCCGTCTTCGCGAAGAGCGCGCCCCAGTCGGCGGGGGAGACCGCCACCATCAAGTCGCTGCGGGACGAGCTGAAGGGCTCCTACGTCGGCGGGGCCAGCGCCCAGCAGATCGACCTGGAGGACACCAACGCCCGGGACACGAAGGTCGTCGTGCCGCTCGTCCTCGTCTCCGTGATGCTCATCCTGATCGGGCTGCTGCGGAGTCTGGTCGCACCGCTGCTCCTGGTGGTCGCGGTCGTCGCGGTGTGGGGCGCGTCCCTCGGGATCGGCGGGCTGGTCTTCGGACCGCTCCTCGGCTTCGAGGGCACCGATCCGGGGCTCGGGCTGCTGTCCTTCGTGTTCCTCGTCGCCCTCGGCGTCGACTACGGCATCTTCCTCATGCACCGGATGAGGGAGGAGTCCCTGTCGGGAGCGGAACCGGCCGCCGCCGCGCTCACCGCACTGCGCACCACCGGCGGCGTCATCGCCTCCGCCGGACTCGTCCTCGCCGCGACCTTCGCCGTCCTGACGAACATGGGCCTGGTGCAACTGGTCCAACTCGGCTTCGTGATCGCCGTCGGCGTTCTCCTCGACACCTTCCTCGTACGGACGTACCTGGTGACCAGCGCCAGCGTCGCCCTGGGCCGGAAGGTGTGGTGGCCGGGCGTGCTCTCACGGGAGCCCGAGCCGGCCGAACCGACCGAGCCGCCACGGCAGGCGGCACCCGTCGGTGCGCCCTGACACGTCGGGCCCGTCCGGGCGCCTCTCCTTCGGGAGAGGCGCCCGCACGCCCGCCCGCATACCGGAAGATGGAGCCGTGCGGGTACGGGGAACGATCATGGCGGTACGCGACCGGTCGGCGTCGGCGGGTGCCGGAGCAGGCGGTGGCGGTGGCGGTGGCGGCGCGTGGCCACGCCGGCTCGAACGTGTCATGGCCGCCATCAACCGCGACCCGCTGACCGCGCCGCACCGGACCCGCAACGACGCGATCTTCGCCGCGGGCGTCGCCGTGCTCGCGGTCGCCCTCGCCCTGCTCGTCGACGACGGACGCCGACTCGACCCGCTCGGCTGGGCCCTGCTGCTCGGAGCCCATGTACCGCTCGTGTGGCGGCGCACCCGTCCGGTGCTCGTGATGCTCGCCGTGGTGGCCTGTGTCGCGCCGTACCACGGCCTCGACTTCCACCACGCGGCGCCGACCCCCGCCTCGTACCTCGCCCTCTACACCGTCGCCGTCACCGGCCGCCCGCTGCGCACCGTCCTGGTGGGCATGGGCGTCCTGGGTGTCGCGGTGAGCGTGATGCTCAGCGTCAGCGCGAAGGACGCCATCCAGCTGCTGGAGATCTCCGGCTGGGTCGTCGCCATGCTCTTCTTCGGCGTCGACGTCCGGTTCTACCGACGGTACGTCGCCTCCATCGTCGAGCGGGCCGAGCGCGCGGAGCGCACCCGCGAGGAGGAGGCGCGGCGCCGCGTCGCCGAGGAACGGCTGCGGATCGCCCGGGACCTGCACGACCTGCTCGCCCACAGCATCACGCTCATCGGCGTGCAGACGTCCGTGGCGGCCCACGTCCTCACCGCCGACCCCGAGCGCCTCGACCGCAAGGCCGTCGCCCAGGCGCTGGACGACATCGCGGGGACCTGCCGGACCGCCCGGGGGGAGCTGCGTACGACGCTGGAGGTGCTGCGGGCGCACGACGCGGTCGTGGGAGTGGGCACAGACCTGGGAGCGGGGGCAGGTCCCGGTTCCGTTTCGGGGTCCGGGGACATGAGGGGGCCGCTGCCCGGGATCGACGGACTGGCCGGTCTCGCGGAGTCGGGCCGGGTGGCCGGGGCCAAGGTCGAACTGTCCGTCCGCGCGGACGGCATACCGCCCTCCGTGGGCGCCGCCGCCTACCGGATCGTGCAGGAGGCGCTCACCAACGCCGTACGCCACGGTGGCCGCGAGAACCTCACCGTGCGGGTGGGTCTGTGGACCGCGGACGGCGCCCTGCTGGTGAGCGTCAAGGACGACGGGACGGGCGGGGACGCGGACGCGGGCGGCGCGGCGGGTTCGTCCGGCGGCACGCCGGGGTTCGGGCTTGTCGGAATGCGGGAGCGGGCCCGTAGCGTGGGCGGCACACTGGACGCCGGACCGGGGCCCGCCGAGGGCTTCGAGGTGACCGCCACACTGCCGCTGCCCCGGGGGGACGAGGTTCGATGACGATCCGCGTACTGCTCGCCGACGACCAGAATCTCGTACGGGCCTCCTTCGCGATGCTCGTCTCGTCGGCCGGTGACATGGAGGTCGTCGCCGAAGCGGGTACCGGCCGGGAGGCCGTGGCGCTGGCCCGGTCGGCGCGGGCCGATCTCGTCGTGATGGACATCCGCATGCCCGACCTGGACGGGATCGAGGCGACCCGGCTCATCGCCGCCGACGAGGATCTCGCGGGTGTGAGGGTGCTCGTCCTGACGACGTACGACACCGACGAGCACATCGTCGAGGCGCTGAGGGCCGGGGCGTCCGGCTTCCTCGTGAAGGACATCCGGCCGGCCGAACTCCTCGACGCCATCCGGACGGTGGCCGCGGGGGAGTCGCTCCTCTCGCCCGGTCCCACCTCACGGCTCATCGCCCGCTTTCTGCGCACGCCGGACACCGCGACGCCGTCCGCGGTCGGCGGGCCCAGCGGGCTGTCCGAGCGGGAACGGCAGGTGCTCGCGCTGGTCGCGCGCGGTCTCAACAACACTGAGATCGCCGACGCGTTGGGACTCAGTCCGCTGACCGCGAAGACCCATGTCAGCCGCATCATGGGCAAGTTGGGGGCGCGGGACCGGGCGCAGCTGGTGATCGTGGCGTATGAGTCGGGGCTTGTGATACCCGGGGCTGTCTGAGCTCGTCCGAGTTCGGGCGCCCCTCGACTGCCTTTGGCTGCAAGGGCATTGCTCTGTCCCTCGGTGCGCACTAGCTTCTCGTTTCCCGAGAGACATCCCACGTCCTATGTCTCGCGTCCTCAGGAGAAACCGTGGCTTCCTCGCGTCGTCCTCGTCCGATCGCCCTTGCCGCAGTCGTGGGGCTCACCGTCGGACTCGCCTCCGGAACGGTGTCCACCGGTACCGCGTTCGCCGCGGAACGGCCGTCGCGGGGGTGTGTCTCCTCCGTCCCGTACGCGGCCGGGCAGAACGGGTACGACACCTACCGCATCCCCGCCACCGTGACGACCCGCACCGGTGCCGTGCTCGCCTTCGCCGAGGGCAGACGCGACGGTGCCGGGGACACCGGGAACATCGACGTCGTCCTCAGACGGTCCTTCGACGGCGGCTGCACCTGGGGGCCGCTGTCCGTCGTCGCGGCCGGGAAGGGGAACACGCGCGGCAATCCGGCGCCCGTCGTCGACCCGCGTACCGGGAAGGTCGTCCTCCTCACGTCCTACAACAGCGGTGCTGTGACCGAGGCGCAGATCATGCGCGGGGAGGTCACGGCCGAGCAGAGCCGGCGGGTCTTCGTGCAGACGAGCCGGGACGACGGGCGTCGCTTCAGTGCGCCCCGGGACATCACCGCGGCGGTGAAGCTGCCTGGGTGGCGGTGGTATGCCACCGGGCCCGGACATGCGGTCGCTCTGACGCGGGGGCCGTACGCCGGACGGCTCGTCGTGCCGTCCAACCACTCGGCCTCGCCGGCGGCCGGCTCCGCCGACACCGGGCAGGAGGCCAAGTACTACGGGGCGCACGCGATCTACAGCGATGACGGTGGGGTGACGTGGCGGGTCGGGTTCGTGGACGACCTGTACGACGGGGTGGAGAACGCGAACGAGAGCATTGCCGTGCAACTGCCCGACGGGCGGCTGTACTTCAGTGCTCGGGATCAGCACGGGAGCAGTGTGGGCAACCGGCTCGACAGCTACTCCAGTGACGGGGGTGTGACGCTCGACCGGCCCTATCTGGTCCAGCCGACGCTCAATGACGTGCCTGTGGTTCAGGGCAGTGTTCTGCAGTTGACGGGCGGCGGTGGTCGGGGGGTGGGGGCTCCGTTGCTCTTCTCCGGGCCGTCCGTGCCCACGGTTCGCCAGTCCATGGCGGTCTGGCGCAGCGCGGACGCGGGCCACTCCTTCACCAAGGCGAAGACCCTCTCCACGCTGCCGGCCGCGTACTCCGACCTCGTCCAGCTCGGGTCCGACCGGGTCGGGGTCCTCTATGAGACGGGGGCCGCGGGGATGTACGAGTCGATCGAGTTCCGGCGGGTGGCGGTGGGCGAGCTGAGGGGTTAGCGGGGGTTTTCTTCGCCCCCGCCGCCCCTACCCGTCCCAACCTACTGGGGCTCCGCCCCAGGCCCCGTGGGGTGTGTTGTCGGGTGCGGGTTCGTTGTGGCTGGTCGCGCAGTTCCCCGCGCCCCTAAAAACCTAGGGGCGCGGGGAACTGCGCAGTCTTTGGGGGTTCGGGGGCGGA
>NZ_JAPWHT010000909.1:0-1233 GCF_027270795.1 Streptomyces sp. ActVer | reverse complement strand
AGGCCCACCAGGCCCCGGCCCAGCCCCAAACCCAGCAGCCGCAGCACCAGCCCGGTCAGCAACCCCCCGTAGACCCCCGTACCGGAACCGCCTGGCCGCAGCCCGTGCAGCACGATCAGCGGCAGCGGACCAATCCGGGGGCGCCGCTCGGCTACACGGCGGCCGTGGAGTTGTCGTCGGACCGGCTGCTCAACAACAAGAAGCAGAAGGCGAAGAGCGGTCGGCCCGCCGCCGGTTCCTCCCGGTTCAAGATCGGTGGGAAGAAGGAGGAGGCCGAGCGGCAGCGGAAGCTCGAACTGATCCGTACGCCGGTGCTGTCCTGCTACCGGATCGCGGTCATCAGCCTCAAGGGCGGTGTGGGCAAGACGACCACGACCACCGCGCTCGGCGCCACGCTCGCCACCGAGCGGCAGGACAAGATCCTCGCCATCGACGCCAACCCGGACGCCGGTACGCTCGGCCGCCGGGTGCGCCGGGAGACCGGGGCCACGATCCGTGACCTCGTCCAGGCGATCCCGTACCTCAACTCCTACATGGACATCCGGCGGTTCACCTCGCAGGCGCCCTCCGGTCTTGAGATCATCGCCAACGACGTCGACCCGGCCGTCTCCACGACGTTCAACGACGAGGACTACCGGCGCGCGATCGACGTGCTCGGCAAGCAGTACCCGATCATCCTCACCGACTCGGGTACGGGTCTGCTCTACAGCGCCATGCGCGGCGTACTGGACCTCGCCGACCAGCTCATCATCATCTCGACGCCGTCCGTGGACGGTGCCAGCAGCGCCAGTACGACGCTGGACTGGCTGTCGGCGCACGGGTACGCGGATCTGGTGTCGCGGTCCCTGACCGTCATCTCCGGGGTGCGCGAGACCGGCAAGATGATCAAGGTGGACGACATCGTCAGCCACTTCGAGACGCGCTGCCGGGGCGTCATCGTCGTGCCGTTCGACGAGCATCTGGCAGCCGGTGCCGAGGTCAACCTCGACATGATGCGGCCGAAGGTGCGCGAGGCGTACTTCAACCTCTCGGCGCTGGTCGCCGAGGACATCGCGCGGCACCAGCAGTCGCAGGGTCTGTGGACGTCGGACGGCAACCCTCCGCCGGTCGCCGCCCCTCCGATGCCGGGCCAGCCCCTGCCCGGTCAGCCGATGCCGGGGCAGCCCGCGGCGGGCCAGCCGTATCCGGGCCAGATCCCCCAGCAGGGCCAGCCGCCCGCGCAGCCGGGGCAGC
>NZ_JAPWHT010000908.1:0-1243 GCF_027270795.1 Streptomyces sp. ActVer | reverse complement strand
CTCCTGCGGAGCAGGGCAACGAGCTGGGATTCGCCGCCAGGGCGGATCGCAGTGCCCTCACCAGCAGGTTTTGCCCCTACTTGTGAACCCGCTAGTTTGTGAGAGTGACCGTGAACCACGTGAAGCGGGCGTTCAAGTACCGCTTCTATCCGAGTGATGCGCAGGCAGCCGAGCTGTCGCGCACCTTCGGATGCGTTCGCAAGGTCTACAACCTGGCGCTCGCCGCCCGTACCAAGGCGTGGACGCGGCAGGAACGGGTCAACTACAACCAGACCTCGGCCATGCTGACGGCATGGAAGAAGACCGAGGAACTGGCCTACCTCAACGACGTGTCGTCGGTGCCGTTGCAGCAGACGCTGCGGCACTTGCAGACGGCGTTCACCAACTTCTTCGGCAAGCGGGCCAGGTATCCGCACTTCAAGTCCAGGCGGAAGTCGAGGAAGTCGGCGGAGTACACCACGTCCGGTTTCCGGTTCCGTGAGGGGAAGCTGACACTGGCGAAGATGCCTGAACCGCTGGACATCGTGTGGTCCCGGCCCCTGCCCGAGCAGGCGAAGCCCTCGACGGTGACGGTGTCGCAGGACGCTGCGGGCCGCTGGTTCGTCTCGCTGCTGTGTGAGGACCCGTCCGTCACGCCCCTGGGGGCGAACGGCAACGCGGTCGGTATCGATGTGGGCCTGGATCATCTGCTGACCCTGTCCACCGGGGAGAAGGTCACCAACCCGCGCCACGAGCGCAAGGACCGCGTTCGCCTGGCGAAGGCCATGCGGAACCTCGCGAAGAAGACCAGGGGTTCCGTAAACCGGAACAAGGCCCGACGCGAGGTCGCCAGGATCCATGCCCGGATCGCCGACCGCAGGCGGGACGGCCTGCACAAACTGACCACCCGGCTCGTGCGTGAAAACCAAACGCTCGTGATCGAGGACCTGACCGTGCGCACCATGGTCAAAAACCAGACCCTGGCCCGTGCGATCAGCGATGCCGCCTGGTCCCAGTTCCGGAGCATGCTGGAGTACAAAGCCGCCTGGTACGGGCGCGAGGTGATCGCTGTGGACCGGTGGTTCCCCTCGTCCAGGCTGTGCTCCGCCTGCGGCACCGTGCAGGACAAGATGCCGCTCCATGTCCGCACCTGGACGTGCGACTGCGGCACGACCCACGACCGGGACGTGAACGCAGCGAAGAACCTTCTGGCCGCCGGACGGGCGGTTGCAGCCTGTGGAGCTGGTGTAAGACCTCAACGGAG
>NZ_JAPWHT010000907.1:0-1262 GCF_027270795.1 Streptomyces sp. ActVer | reverse complement strand
ACCACCACTGACCACAAGACGATCGGTACGTTGTACCTGGTCACCTCGTTCGCGTTCTTCTGCATCGGCGGCGTGATGGCGCTGTTCATGCGCGCCGAACTGGCCCGTCCCGGCACGCAGATCATGTCGAACGAGCAGTTCAACCAGGCGTTCACGATGCACGGCACGATCATGCTGCTGATGTTCGCGACGCCGCTGTTCGCCGGTTTCACCAACTGGATCATGCCGCTGCAGATCGGCGCGCCCGACGTGGCGTTCCCCCGGCTGAACATGTTCGCCTACTGGCTGTACCTGTTCGGCTCGCTGATCGCGGTCGGCGGGTTCCTCACCCCGCAGGGCGCGGCCGACTTCGGCTGGTTCGCCTACAGCCCGCTCTCGGACGCGGTCCGCTCGCCGGGCATCGGCGCCGACATGTGGATCATGGGTCTGGCGTTCTCCGGCTTCGGCACCATCCTGGGCGCGGTCAACTTCATCACCACCATCATCTGCATGCGCGCCCCGGGCATGACCATGTTCCGCATGCCGATCTTCGTGTGGAACGTGCTGCTCACCGCGGTCCTCGTCCTGCTCGCCTTCCCCGTCCTCGCCGCCGCGCTGTTCGCGCTGGAGGCGGATCGGAAATTCGGCGCCCAGATCTTCAATGCCGCCAACGGCGGGGCGTTGCTGTGGCAACACCTGTTCTGGTTCTTCGGGCATCCAGAGGTGTACATCATCGCGCTGCCGTTCTTCGGCATCATCAGCGAGGTCATCCCGGTCTTCTCCCGCAAGCCGATGTTCGGCTACATGGGCCTGATCGGCGCGACCATCGCCATCGCCGGCCTGTCGGTGACGGTGTGGGCGCACCACATGTACGTCACCGGCGGTGTGCTGCTGCCGTTCTTCTCCTTCATGACGTTCCTGATCGCCGTGCCGACCGGTGTGAAGTTCTTCAACTGGATCGGCACGATGTGGAAGGGGTCCCTGTCGTTCGAGACCCCGATGCTGTGGGCGACGGGCTTCCTGATCACCTTCACCTTCGGTGGTCTGACCGGTGTCATCCTGGCCTCGCCGCCGATGGACTTCCACGTCTCGGACTCGTACTTCGTGGTGGCGCACTTCCACTACGTGGTGTTCGGCACGGTGGTGTTCGCGATGTTCTCCGGCTTCCACTTCTGGTGGCCGAAGTTCACCGGCAAGATGCTCGACGAACGCCTCGGCAAGATCACCTTCTGGACGCTGTTCATCGGCTTCCACGGCACCTTCCTCGTCCAGCACTGGCTGGG
>NZ_JAPWHT010000906.1:0-1263 GCF_027270795.1 Streptomyces sp. ActVer | reverse complement strand
TGTTCGTGTAGCCCAGCTCCGTGGAGAAGGACAGGCCGAACACGTCGAAGGCCTTCACCGGGCGGTGGCTGTCCACCCTCCCCAGGGCCGCGGGCGCCGAGCCCGTGACCGCCGCCCTGTCCGGAGTCGAGCTCACCGCCGAGGCCGCGGGCGACCGACGCGTCCGGGTGACCACCGTCGAGCCCGACCCGGCACTGCCATTGCGCCTGTCCAGCCCGGGCCTGGTGGTCCTCTCCTCCAAGGCGTACGCCGAGAAGGACGCCGTCAGCCCGGTCGGCACCGCCACCGGACCCTTCGAACTCACCAAGGTCACCGGCACCACCGCGGCCACCCTGGACCGCTTCGACGACTACTGGGGCGGCCGCGCCCAGGCCTCCGGCGTCGACGCGAAGTTCATAGCCGACGGCACGGCCCGTACGAACGCGATGCGCACCGGCGGCGCCGACATCGCCGAGGCCGTGCCGGTCTCGCAGGCGACCTCCCTCGACGAGGTGGCCCGCCGCGAGACGGGCACCACCCGCACCACGAGTCTGCTGCTCAACACCCAGAAGGGTGCCTTCAAGGACCCGAAGGCACGGGCCGCCGCCCGCGAGGCGATCGACACCTCCGATCTCGCCAGGGGCGTCTACGAAGGGCACGCCGACCCCGGCGTCGGCATCTACGGACCCGCCCTGACCTGGGCGGCCGACAAGCGCGTCAAGCCGGCCGGGAGGGCCGGGGCGGCAGCCGCCGACGGCACATCGGTCACCGTGGCCACGTACGACAACCGGCCCGAACTGCCCGAGGTCGCCCAGGTGCTCAAGCAGCAGCTGGAGAAGGCCGGGTTCAAGGTGAAGCTGGAGGTGCGCGAGTACTCGCGGCTCGAAAGCGACGCGCTGGCCGGGAAGTTCGACGCGTTCGTGTCCGCCCGCAACACCATGCTCGACACCGGCGACCCCGTCTCCATCCTCGCCGGCGACTACACCTGCAATGGCAGTTACAACCTGGCGCTGCTGTGCGACAAGAAGGTCGACAGGGCCGTCGCCGAGGCCGAGTCGGTCACCGACACGGCGAAGCGGCAGGACGCGGCGATGACCGCCGAAGCGGCGGTCCTCGGCACGGGCGCCGTCGTGCCGCTGGTCCACCAGCGGATCATCACCGGCGTCGGCGCCGCAATCAGCGGAGTGCTGCTCGACCCGTACGAGCGGGGCCTCGTCGGCGTAGGCACGCGGCGCTGACGGGCGGCGGCTCACGGGCTCAAGGCCGGCGGACGCGGCGGGGCGC
>NZ_JAPWHT010000905.1:0-1268 GCF_027270795.1 Streptomyces sp. ActVer | reverse complement strand
CTAACGCCTCGACGGCGGCCGGCCATCCGAAACAGGCCGCACGCGCGCGTGCGGCCTCCCGCCGCTCGCTCTCGGGACGGTCCAGGAGCATCCGTATCCCGTCCGCGAAGGCTTCTCCGTTGTCCGCGGCGGTGGCTCCGGCGGAGCCGACGACCTCCGAGAGCGCGGAGGAGGCGCTGGCGACGACGGGCGTGCCGCAGGCCATCGCCTCCAGGGCGGCGAGTCCGAAGGTCTCGGCGGGCCCGGGGGCGAGGCACACGTCCGCGGAGGCCTGGAGAGCGCTCAGGAGCGAGCGTTCGCCGACGTGTCCGAGGAAGGTGACCGGCAGCCGCCGTTCGCGCGCCCGCTGTTCAAGGCGGGCCCGCAGCGGCCCGTCACCGGCCACCACGAGCACCGCCCGCCGCCCGCGGCGCAGCATCGCCTCCAGTGCTTCGAGCGCCGTACCGGGCCGCTTCTCGACGGACAGCCGGGAGCACATCACGAGCAGGACCTCGTCCTCGCGCGCGTGCCGTGCCCTCAGCCCCGGGTCCCGCAGCGCGGGGTGCCGGCCCTCCAGGTCGACGCCCAGCGGGGCGCGTACGACGTTGCGGGCGCCGATGCGGACGAACTCGCGCTCCGCGAACTCCGTGGTGCACACGATCCGTGAATAGTGGTGGGCGGTACGGAGGTTGAGGGCGTCGGAGGTCCGTCGGGCCACGCCCTCGGAGAGGCCCCAGGTGCGCAGTACGCCGTCGGCGGTCTCGTGGGAGACCATCACGGCGGGCACCCGGGCGCGCCGCGCCCAGACGCCGGTCCAGCGCAGCGTCGTACGGTCGGACACCTCCAGGCGGTCGGGCGCGAGCGCCTCCAGGAGGCCGGCGACACGCCGCTTGTCGGTGAGGACGCGGTAGCCGCCGGTGCCGGGCAGCAGCGGGCCCGGCAGCGTGATCACCCTTCCCTGTTCGGTCTCGCGGTCCGAGGCGCGCTCGCCCGGCACGATCAGTACGGGCTCGTGCCCGGCCGCCAGGTATCCGGCGCCCAGTTCGCGCAGCGCGGTCCGCAGGCCGCCCGAGGCAGGGGCGACGAAGTTGGCGAGCCGGACGATCCGCAGGGGCCCGCTCATGCCGCGACCACCGCCCGGCCGGCGAGCACATCGGTGTAGTGCCCGATGAGCTGGTCCCCGACGGCCGCCCAGGTGCGGCCCTCGACGGTCCGCCGCGCCTCCGCGCCGTACGCGGCCCGCAGCTCGGGATCGGCGGCGAGCGACCACACCGCGTCGCGCACAGATC
>NZ_JAPWHT010000904.1:0-1268 GCF_027270795.1 Streptomyces sp. ActVer | reverse complement strand
TGGCGCTCGGCGACGTCCTGGCCGGCGGGTCGTCGGCCGCCGCGGTCGCCGCCCCGGCCGCCGGGGCGCTCACGCTGGGCATGGGGCCCGCCGAGTGGCTGCTCTACCGGTTCCGCAGCGGAAGCCTCGCCGGACTGCGCTCCAGCAGCACCTCACGCGAATTCTGGCGGACCACCGCGGGCACCCTCGTCAAATGCCTCAGCGCCTACCTCGCCGCGCTGTTCCTGCTGAGCCTCGCCACGGCCGCGCTCTGGCCGCACGCGCCCGGCCTCGACGGCGTACGGCTCACCGCCCTGCTGCTCCTCGGCGTCGTCCTCTGGACCGGCCTGCTGCTCCAGTCGTTCGGCGCGGTCCTGAGCGCCGCCGTGGTCTGCTGCGCCGCGGGGCTCGCCCAAGCAGGGGCGCTCCTTGCGGACGGGGTGAGCCCGCACCTGGTCGGCCTCGTCGTGTACGGCGGCGCTGCCGCGGTGCTGGCGACCCTGGTCTGCTGGCAACTGGGAAGGGCGACGGCCCACAGATGAGCACCCTTCTGGTTCCGTACTACGAGCATCCGTCCGACCGCCCCGCCGAATGGGAGGCGATCGTCGAGGCCGCGCCCCGCCTCTACGGGGTCGTGCTGAACCCGTCCAGCGGGCCCGGCGAACGCCCCGACCCGGCCTTCGCCGAAGTCGCCGAGCGGCTGCGGGGGAGGGACGTCCGGGTGCTCGGGTACGCCGACACCGACTACGGCCGCAGGCCGCGCGCGGAGGTCGTCCGGGACCTCACGCGGTACCGCGACTGGTACGGCGTGGACGGCGCCTTCCTCGACCAAGTCACCTCGGGGCTGGGCGACTTCGGCTACTACCAGCGGCTCGCCACGGCCGCGTGGGGGGCGGGGTGCACCACCCTCGCCCTCAATCACGGGGCGCCGCCGCATCCCGCGTACGCCCGCCTCGCCGATGTCCTCGTCACGTTCGAGGGCACGTGGGAGACCTACCGCAGCCTCCGTCCGGCCCCCTTCGCGGTCGGCCGCACTCGCCAGTGCCACCTGGTCCACGGTGTCCCGCCGGGCGCCCCCGTGGGCGAGCTGGCCCGTGCGCGCGGTGCCACGGTCCACTGCGCGGTCCCGGGCGAGGGGGCTCACCCATGGGGCACGCTGCCGCATGCCTTGCAGGCGGGCTGAGTTCTTCGTCTGCGGGCCCGGTGGGGGCTGGTCGCGCAGCTCCCCGCGCCCCTTAAAAGCAGGGGCTACCGCCCCCTAAAGACGAAAGGCCGGGGCGGCAGCCCCT
>NZ_JAPWHT010000903.1:0-1269 GCF_027270795.1 Streptomyces sp. ActVer | reverse complement strand
ACGGGGGGCGCCTCCGGCTGCCGCCGACGCCGTACACGCGAGAGCCAGTTGGTTCTCGGGGTGGGCTGAGTGCCCTGGGTACGCGGGGGCGGCGGCGGTTCGGTGGGGAGTTCGGGGGCCGGGCGGGAGTTGAGGGGGGATGCGGACGGCTCGGGGGCCGAGGAGTCCGAGACCAGAGGCTCAACCGCCGAAGGCTTCGAGAGCAGAGGCTCAGGCACCGGAGTCGCCCCGCCCACAGGCTCATTGGCCGAACGCTTCGAACCCGCATGTGCCTGTCCCACATGTGCCTGTCCCACATGTGTCTGGCCCACATGTTCCTGAACCCCGTTCCCCTGCACCCCCTGCTCCTGAACCAGCGGTTCCCGAACTCCCCGCCTCCGCCCCCAAGGCCCCCGCACCCAGGAACCCGACCCCCAAACCGCACTCCCCCGCACGACCCGTACCCGGGGCGCCCGCGGCACCCGTACCCGCGGCTGTCGCAGCCGCAAGGCGCGCAGGACCAGGGCGACCGGCACGCCCACCACCGCGGTCCACCCCGCCGCCGCGGGCCCCGTCTGCCACCAGACGGGGCCGAAGTCGGCGAGTGCGTGCGTGCCGAGGGGGCCGCCCGACAGGGCGGCGAGGACCGCGAGGGCCAGTCCGCAGAGGAGGGCCGCGAGGGCCGCGTTCCCGGCGGTCCGGCCGGGCGACCAGGCCTCACCACGGTCGGCCGCCACCGGAACCCGGAGCTTCTTCCTCTTGCTCTCTCCGTCTCCCTCCCCCACGTCCTTCCGCCCCGGCATCCCCGCCCGCACCGTGAACCAGGCCACCACCACGCCCGCCACCAACGGCACAGCCCCCGCCGCCCAGTTCACCGGAGTTCCCGGGCCCGCGCCCGGGACCGCCGCCAGCAGGGGAAAGGGCGGCAGCAGCGGACCTGGCGAGGACATCAGGGGATCGGCCGCGTGCCCAGCGCCGAGTACGAAGCCGGGTCCGAGGGCGTACGCGGCCCCCCACACCGCCGCGTTCGGCACGAGGACCAGTGCCAGCAGCAGTACCGCGACCCGTCCCGACCAGCTCTCCGTGAGATGCAGGAACGACACGCGGGCCGGACCTCCGTGCCACACCAGCGAGGCGCCGACCAGTACGGCCCCGCCTCCCACGAGCACCGCCGCACCCGCACTCGCCGCACGCACGGCGGCCCGGAGCCGGAGCCCGGGGGCGGAGGAGACGAAGGGGGCGAAGGGCAGGGCGCGGAGTGCCCGGCGCACGGGCGGGGCCACCGGCCCC
>NZ_JAPWHT010000902.1:0-1271 GCF_027270795.1 Streptomyces sp. ActVer | reverse complement strand
CCCCCATCCTTCGTTCCGTCGTCAGGCGCAGGGCCACCCCCGCGCGTCCCCCCTGTTGGCGGTCGGTCCTGGAGGGTGTTCGATGACGACGGTTGACGAACGTCATGGAGACGGTGCGCGCGACGGGGACGACCGGGGCGGTGCCCCCCGCATAGGCGATCCACTGTCCTCCCGGTTTCCTCGGACCGCCCCTGAAGCTCCTCGACTCGCCCCCGAGATTCCTCGACTCGCCGCGGAAGCGGTCCCCTTGAGCGATCCGCGGGCGGCACGCATCCCGTTCGCCGGCTCCAAGGCCGCACATCTCGCGCGCGCCGCGCTGGCCGGGCTGCCGGTGCTGCCGGGGTTCGTCGTGCCGCACAACGAGCACCGGGAGCACAGCGAGCCCAGGAAGCGCCTGGAGGAGCCGCCGTACGGCGATTGGGCCGACGAGCGGCCAGGCGTCGGCGACCTGGAAGGGCTGCGCCGAGCCTGGCAGGAGCTCTCCGCCGACGGCACGCGCCCCCTCGTCGTACGGTCCTCCTCACCGCAGGAGGACACCCAGGAGTCGTCCCTGGCGGGCCAGTTCGCGTCCGTGCTGGACGTGCAGGGCTGGCACGAGTTCCGTGCGGCCGTGCGGACCGTGCTCGACTCGGCGCACCGGCCCGACGGCACGGTGGCTCCGATGGCCGTGCTGGTTCAGCCGATGCTCGCGGCCCGCGTCGGTGGGGTCATGTTCGGCGCCGACCCCGTGGAGGGCCGGACGGACCGGATGCTGGTGAGTGCGGTGCGGGGCGGGCCCGACTCCCTGGTCAGCGGCGAACAGCCGGGCACGAACTACTGGTTGAGCCGCTGGGGACGGCTGCTGCGCACCGAGCCGGATGACCCCGAAGGGCTGCTCGGCGCCGACGGACTGCGTCGCCTGGCCCGGCTGGCGCGGCAGGCACGAGGCGTCTTCGGCGGGCCGCAGGACATCGAGTTCGGGTTCGACGCGTCCGGGCGGCTGTGGCTGTTCCAGAGCCGGCCGATCACGGCGATGGCGACTCGGCCCGCGCGCGGGGCGCGGCTGCTCGGTCCCGGACCGGTGGCGGAGACGCTGCCGGACCAACTGGAGCCGCTGGAGGAGGACTTGTGGGTGGCCCCGATGGCACGGGGGCTGGCCGCCGCGCTCGACATCGGGGGCACCGCGCCCCGACGGCAACTGCGCTCGCTTCCGGTCGTCACGGCGGTCGGCGGACGGGCCGCGGCGGATCTGCGGCTGCTGGGCGCCGCACCGCCCCGGAACCGGTGGCTCG
>NZ_JAPWHT010000901.1:0-1272 GCF_027270795.1 Streptomyces sp. ActVer | reverse complement strand
CCCGGCCGTCGGGCAGGGCGACGGCGGCGAACGCCCACCGGCCGGACGCGAGGCCCGCGGCAGGCGCCCAGATGTCGGCGTCGTCCTGGTCGGTGGTGTGGAGTGCCGCGCTGCGGTACCCGGCCTCGTCCCTGTCGCTCGCCGCCCCGCCGGCCACCAGCACCTGTCCGGGGCCGATGCGCACCGTCCGGTGGAAGGCCCGTCCGGACGGCATCTCCGTCACCGCCGTCCAGACACCGGTGGCCTGGTCGTACCGTTCCGCGCTCCGCTGACTGAACGGATCGTAGGGACCGGCGCCGGGCGAGCCCGGCGCGGTGCCGCCGGTGACCAGCACGGTGCTGTCGGAGACCCGGGTGGCCTGGTGACGGTGGCGGGCCCGGAGGAGGCTGCCGGTCGGCGTCCACCGGTCCTCCGGGTCGTACAACTCGCAGAAGGCGAGCGCGGGATCGTCGGCGGTGCCGACCGGAGCGACGCCGCCGACCACCAGCACGACGCCCCCCTCCAGCGGAACCGCGGTGTGTCCGGTCCGGGCGTCGGTCATGTCCTTGGCCGGGGACCACCTGCCGGTCGACGGGTCGTACCGTTCCGCCGAGCGCAGCGCGGTCGTGGTCCGGCCGGAGCGGACGGTGCTGCCCCCGGCGACCAGCACCGAGCCGTCCGGCAGCAGCGCGGCGCTGTGGCCCCAGCGGGGCGTGGCCATGCTGCCGGTCGCGGTCCAGGCATGTGTGCGCGGGTCGTACAGCTCGGCCGACCTGAGGCCGGTCCCGGACGCCGACGAGCCGCCCAGACCGCCGACGACGAGCACCTTGCCGTCGGCCAGCCGGGTGATCGTGTGCAGCTGCCGGGGTGTGCCGAGGGTGTCGACCGGCTGCCAGGCGTTGGCCGTCGGGTCGTACACGGCCGTCTTGTCCAGCGCTGCGGAGGCGGCGTCCGCGCCGCCGGTGACCAGGACGCTGTCGTCGTCGAGCAGTACGGCACCGTCGTGCTGCCCGTACCAGGCGGCGGGCGTGGGCAGGTCGTCGGCGGCCGTCCATGCCCCGGTGGCTGCCACGGTGGGAGTGGTCATGGTGTCGGGTCCTCCGTTGCGGCGATGGCCGTCGTTGTCCGGTCGGTTCGGGTTGCTGGGGCGGTCGCGGTCACGACCGTCAGGGCGATTGCCGTCGGCAGGGATGTGGTCGGCAGAGGTGGGGTCGTGTCGGTGCGGGGCGGGGTCATGGGATGAGCACCTCGCCGGTGTCGGCGGCCTGGACGGCGTCGAGGCTCTCGGCGGCC
>NZ_JAPWHT010000900.1:0-1289 GCF_027270795.1 Streptomyces sp. ActVer | reverse complement strand
CCGGGCCGTGCGCGCCGCCCAGCAGGCGGCACGCGGCGCCGAGCAGACCCGCGACCTCGCCCGGGTCTCCCTCGACCGCGCGCAGGAGGCCGTCGCCACAGCCGAGACCGCCGAAACCGTTGCCGAGGCGGCCCTCGAATCCGCCCGCGAAGAGGCCCGCACAGTGCTCGGCCGGTGGACGGAAGCACACGGCACGCTCCTGGCCGAGGAGGGCGCCGGCCGACTCGCCGAAGCCCTCGAACTCACCGGCGAGGCCGACGCGGTCACGCTCGCCGACGCCTTCACCGAGGCCACCGCTCCCGCCGTACAGGAACTGCGCGACACCCTCGCCGCCCTGCGCGCCCAGCGCACGGATGTCGAGCGCCGCCGCGCCGAGGCGGAGACCGAACGCGACCGGATCGCCGCCGAGCACGACGACGCCCCGCCCCCGGCCCGTGGCCGAACCACCGAGAGGGCGTCCGGTGACGGCGTGCCCCTGTGGCAACTCGTCGCTTTCGACAGCGAACTGACTGACCGTCAACGTGCGGATCTGGAAGCGGCGTTGGAGGCGTCCGGCCTCCTCGACGCCCTGGTCACCGCCGAGGACATCCCCGTGGCGGCAGGGCACAGCGAGGGCTACCTCCGCGTCGGCGCCCCGGTGAACGGCCCGAGCCTCGCCGACCTCCTGCGACCCGAGGCCCCCGAGGGCGACGCCGCGATCCCGGCCGCCCGCATTACCGCCGTACTGCGCTCCGTCGCCGTCACCGGCGACCTCGACACCGGGACACCGCAGATCAGCCCCGACGGCCGGTACGCGGCCGGTGTCCTGGTCGGTGCCCACACCAAGGAGCACGCCGAGTACGTCGGCGCCACCGCCCGCGCCCGTCGGCGCGCCGCCCGGATCGCCGCCTGCGAGGCGCTGCTGGCCGAACTGGCCGCCGAACTCGACGAGTTGGGGCGCGTGCAGGCCCGTACGGACGCCGCCCTCGACGCGTACGCCGGCGCCCGCGCCGCGCTGCCCCGCACCACCGGCATCACGCAGGCCCTGCGCGAACTCGACCGGGCCGCGGCGCGGCTGCGCGCCACCCGTGACGCCGCCGACGCAGCCCAGGGCTCGTACGACGAGTCGGTGGCCGCCTGTTCGGTCGCCGAGCGCGCCCTGCGCCGTACCGCGGCCGAGCACGGCATCGAGACCGAGCGCGTCGACGCCGTGGAGACCGCCACCCGCGCCTTCGAGGCGGCGGTCCGCGAACTCACCGCCCGCCGCCGCGAACACGCCCGCCAGACCGAGGCCGCCCAGGCGGGCGCCG